>CAZMBT010000120.1:0-6715 GCA_964564395.1 uncultured Alkalilacustris sp. | reverse complement strand
GAGCTGGTGCAGTTCGTGATCTATGCGGTGATCGTGGCGGGGGCGGTCGCGGCGCTGTCGGAGATCTGGGGCGAATTGCAGCGCGCGGCCGGCGCGACCGAGCGGCTGACCGAGCTTCTGGAGGCGACCGACGCGGTGCGCGATCCGCCCTCCCCGCGCCCGCTGCCGCGCCCCGTGCGCGGCGACATCAGTTTCGAGAATGTCCGCTTCAGCTATCCGTCCCGCCCCGGTCAGTCCGCGCTTGACGGGGTGTCGCTGACCGTCGCGCCCGGTGAAACGGTGGCGCTGGTCGGCCCCTCCGGTGCCGGCAAGACGACGATCATCCAGCTCCTGCTGCGCTTTTACGATCCGACCGAGGGCACCGTGCGCCTCGACGGCATCGACCTGCGCGACATGGCGCGCCGGGACTTTCGCCAGGCCATGGCACTGGTGCCGCAGGACCCCGTCATCTTCGCCGACAGTGCGCGCGAGAATATCCGCTTCGGCCGCCCCGACGCCGATGACGCCGAGGTGGAAGCAGCCGCACGGGCGGCTGCGGCGCATGATTTCCTCACCGCCCTGCCGGAGGGCTACGACACCCGCCTCGGCGAGCGCGGCGTGATGCTGTCGGGCGGGCAGCGCCAGCGTGTCGCCATCGCCCGCGCGATCCTGCGCGATGCGCCGGTCCTGCTGCTCGACGAGGCGACCTCGGCGCTGGATGCGGAAAGCGAACGCGCCGTGCAGCAGGCGGTGCAGGAGCTTGCCCAAGGCCGCACCACCCTGATCGTCGCGCATCGCCTCGCAACTGTGAAGCGCGCCGATCGCATCGTCGTGTTTCAGGACGGGCGCATCGTCGCGCAGGGCACGCATGATGCGCTGGTGGCGCAGGACGGCATCTATGCGCGCCTGGCGCGGCTGCAGTTCACCGACGGTGTCGCCGCCGAATGATCCGCGCCCCGGGGTGTTCCTCGGCTCCGCTCAGGTTCGTCGGCCCCGCGACGGCTGACGTCGCGCAATCCTTGCGTCTGCGCGCGCGCCCGGCCATTCTTCGCCCCAGGGAGGAGATACATATGAGCAGATTCACATCCTTCGAAGACCGGGACGAAGTCGAACGGGAGATGCCCTGGTCGGAGCGCGACCTTCCGGTGACGGTCTATGGCTACATGTCACGCACGACGGCGGCATTTCCGGACCGGCCGGCGATTTCCTTCCAGATCACATCAGGACCGAAGGACAAGGCCGAAACCCTGACCTGGCGCGACTTCCACGCACAGGTGACGCAGGCCGCGAACATGTTCCGCGCGCTCGGTATCGGCCCGACCGACACGGTCGCCTATGTGCTGCCCAACGCCAACGAGACGGCGATCACCCTTGTCGGCGGCATGACCGCCGGCATCGTGAACCCGGTGAATCCGCTGCTGGAACCCGAAAAGATCTCGGCGATCCTGCGCGAGACGAATGCGAAGGTCGTCGTCACGCTGAAATCCATGCCCAAGACCGATGTCGCGCAGAAGGTCGCGGAGGCGGTGGCCTATGCACCGTCGGTCAAGACGGTGCTCGAGGTCGATCTCAATCGCTATCTGTCCCCGCCCAAGAGCTGGATCGTGCCCTTCATCCGCCCCAGGACCGAGGTGCGCCACCATGCGCGGGTGCTCGATTTTCGCACCGAGATGGCGCGGCATTCCTCCGACAAGCTGGATTTCGCGGACTCCGAGGACGACCGTGTCGCCGCCTTCTTCCACACCGGCGGCACCACCGGCATGCCGAAGGTCGCGCAGCACAAGTTCTCGGGCATGATCTACAATGGATGGCTGGGGCATGAGCTGATCTTCACCGAAAAGGACGTGATGATCTGCCCGCTGCCGCTGTTTCACGTCTTTGCAGCCTATCCCGTGATGATGTCGATCATCGCCTCGGGCGGGCATGTCGTCTTTCCCACGCCGCAGGGCTATCGCGGCGACGGCGTGTTCGACAATTTCTGGAAGCTGGTGGAACGCTGGGGGGTGACCTTCATGATTACCGTGCCCACGGCGGTATCGGCGCTGATGCAGCGCAAGGTCGATGCCGATGTGTCGTCGCTGCGCACCGGGATTTCCGGTTCGGCCGCACTTCCGCTCGAACTCTACAAGCGGTTCGAGGCCGCGACCGGGGTCCAGATCGCCGAGGGCTACGGCCTGACCGAGGCCACCTGCCTGGTGTCGTGCAACCCCGTCAACGGCAAGAAGAAGGTCGGATCGGTTGGCATCCCCTTCCCATATACCGAGATCCGCATCCTGCGATTCGACGATGCGGGCAACGTGACGACCCGGTGCGAGGCGGACGAAATCGGGGAGATCTGCATATCCAGCCCGGGCGTCTTCGAGGGCTCGACCTATACCGAGACCGACAAGAACACCAATCTGTTCGCCGATGACCACTTCCTGCGCACCGGCGATCTGGGGCGGCTCGACACGGACGGCTATCTGTGGATCACCGGGCGCGCCAAGGATCTGATCATCCGCGGTGGCCACAATATCGACCCCGCCGAGATCGAGGAAGCGCTGCTCAGCCACCCCTCGGTGGCCTTTGCCGGCGCCATCGGCCAGCCCGACGCCTTCGCCGGCGAGCTGCCCTGCGCCTATGTCGAGTTGGTGGATGGGGCCGATACCGACAGCGACACGCTGTTGGCGCATGCAAGGGAGCGCATCACCGAGCGCGCCGCGATCCCCAAGCATGTCGAGGTGCTGGACGAGCTGCCCAAGACCGCCGTGGGCAAGGTCTTCAAGCCGGATCTGCGCCGCAAGGCGATCAAGCGGGTCTATGACGCGGCGCTGGCCGATGCCAAGCTGCCGGTCGAGGTGGTCGATGTCGTCGAGGACAAGAAGCGCGGGCTGGTCGCGCGGCTGCGCATGACCGGTGAGTGCGATGCCGATGCGGTCGCCGAAACGCTGGGTGAGTTCACGCGCCCCTGGGAATGGGCCGACTGACAGGCCATCACGCGACATCGCGTCCGGCAGCGCACCATGTGCGACGGCCACGCGGTGATCGCGGCGGCGGTATCCGCGCAGTTGCCTCTTGAAAAAGCGCCGCTTTCGGAGCATCTAATGCGCGCCCGCAACTGGTCGGGCATTGAGTTGAGGAGTGACCATGGCCAAGGAGGAATTGCTCGAATTTCCCGGTGTCGTGAAGGAACTCCTGCCAAACGCGACATTTCGGGTCGAGCTTGAGAACGGTCATGAAATTATCGCGCATACGGCAGGAAAGATGCGCAAGAATCGTATTCGCGTGCTGGCGGGCGACCGTGTGCAGGTTGAGATGACGCCCTATGATCTCACCAAGGGGCGAATCAATTACCGCTTCAAATAGGCCCTTGAGGCTGATTCTGGCTTCGGCGAGTCCGCGCCGCAGCGAACTGCTGGCGCAGATCGGCGTTTTGCCGGATGCCGTCCTGCCCGCCGAGATCGACGAAACCCCGCAATCCGGAGAATTGCCACGCAGGTACTGCGCGCGGATGGCGGTGGAGAAGGCGCAGGCGATCGAGGCGGGGGCAGATGATCTGGTGCTCGCGGCGGACACGACGGTGGCAATGGGCCGGCGCATCCTCGGCAAGCCCGCGGACACCGCGCAGGCGGCCGAGTATCTGATCGCCCTTGGCGGACGCAGGCACCGCGTCATCACGGCCGTCGCTGTGCGGCACGGGGCACGGCTCTGGCAGCGCGAGGTGATCACCGCAGTGAAAATGAAGCGCCTGTCCGACAACGAGTTGAACGCCTACCTCGCCAGCGGCGAATGGCAGGGCAAGGCGGGCGGCTACGCCGCGCAGGGACGCGCGGGTGCCTTCATCCCGTGGCTTTCGGGATCCTTCTCGGGGGTGGTGGGCTTGCCGCTTGCGGAAACCGCCACGCTGCTGCGCGCGGCCGGCTATCCGCTGTTCGAGGGTTGGCCATGAAGGGCCGCGTGATCGTTCGGGACCGGCTCGACGGGCGGAAAGCCGCCGCGCTGCTCGAGGATGGTCGCCTGGAAGACCTGCTCATCGATCCGCCAGACGGGCTGGACACCGCGCCCGAGGCCGTGCTGTGCGGCGTCGCGGGGCGCCCCATGAAGGGTCAGGGCGGCATCTTCGTCGAACTGCCGCAGGGCCGTGGCTTTCTGCGCCAGGCGAAGGGCATCCGGCCGGGCAGCAAGCTGATGGTCCAGGTTTCGGGCTATGGCGACGCTGCCAAGGCGCTGCCATTGACCACGCGGGTGCTGCTCAAGGGCCGGCACGCCATCGCCACGCCAGGCGCGCCCGGATGCAACATCGCGCGCAGCATCCGCGACCGCGAAACCCGCGCCGCGCTGCAGGCGCTCGCCGATGCCGAGATGGCCGGCGCGCCGGCGGATATGGGCCTGATCCTGCGCAGCAGCGCCGCCGACGCCCCCGAACCCGAAATCCGCGCGGACATCGCGGCCATGCGCGATCTGGCGCTGTCGCTGATTGACCGGTGCGCGGCCACGGCAGACGCCCCTGCCCTGCTGAACGCCGCCCCCGATGCACACAGCCGCGCCGCGCGCGACTGGGCCGACCCGCAGACCGCAATGCCCGCCCCGCAGCAGGACGGCTTCGCCGCCCATGGCGTTCTTGAGCTGATCGCGCAGTTGCGCAGCCCGCAGCACAGCCTGCCGACGGGCGGCAGCATGGTGTTGGAGCAGACCAGCGCGCTGGTCGCCGTCGATGTCAACACCGGCAACGACACCTCCCCCGCCGCGGGGCTCAAGGTCAACCTCGCGGCGGCGCGCGCCCTGCCGCGTGCGCTGCGGCTGCGCGGGCTGGGCGGGCAGATCGCGGTGGATTTCGCGCCGATGCCACGCAAGGACCGCCAGGCGCTGGAGCAGGCGCTGGAAGCCGCCTGCCGGCGCGACACGTCGGAGATCACCCTCGCCGGCTGGACACCGCTGGGCAATTTCGAACTGCACCGCAAACGCGACCGGCTGGCGCTGCACCGGCTCCTGCCGGGCTGAACGGCGCTCGCGGGCGCCGCCACTGTTACGCCGCGCCCCATTGTTCGCCCCATTGCAGATGACTATAGAGACGGGAACAGGTTCCGTTTTTCGCAAGGGCATGCATCATGGCTTCCTACCAGTACGTCTATCACATGGACGGCGTTTCCAAGACCTATCCGGGCGGCAAGAAGTGCTTTGAAAACATCCGGCTGAACTTCCTGCCCGGCGTCAAGATCGGCGTGGTGGGCCCCAACGGCGCCGGCAAGTCGACGCTGCTGCGGATCATGGCCGGGCATGACACGGATTTCACCGGCGAAGCCTGGGCCGCGAAGGGCGCGCGGGTGGGCTACCTGCCGCAGGAGCCCGAGCTGGACCCCGCGCTGGATGTGCGCGGCAATGTGATGGAGGGCGTCGCCGCCAAGCGCGCCAAGCTCGAACGCTTCAACGAACTGGCGATGAACTACTCCGACGAAACCGCCGACGAGATGGCGCGCCTGCAGGACGAGATCGACAGCGAAAACCTGTGGGACCTCGACGCGCAGATCGACCAGGCGATGGAGGCGCTGCGTTGCCCGCCCGACAACGCGCAGGTCGACACGCTGTCGGGCGGCGAGAAGCGGCGTGTCGCGCTGTGCAAGCTGCTGCTCGAAGCGCCCGACATGCTGCTGCTGGACGAGCCGACCAACCACCTCGACGCCGAAACCATCGCCTGGCTGCAAAGCCATCTTATCGCCTACAAGGGCACGATCCTCATCGTCACCCATGACCGCTATTTCCTCGACGACATCACGGGCTGGATCCTCGAACTCGACCGGGGCCGGGGCATCCCCTATGAGGGCAACTATTCCAGCTGGCTGGAGCAGAAAGCCAAGCGCATGGCGCAGGAGGCCCGCGAGGACAAGGCGCGCCAGAAGACGCTGGAGCGCGAGCTGGAATGGATCCGCGCGGGCGCCAAGGCGCGGCAGGCCAAGTCCAAGGCCCGCATCAAGTCCTATGAGGAACTCGCCAACCAGTCCGAACGCGAACGGGTCGGCCGCGCGCAGATCGTCATTCCCAACGGGCCGCGGCTGGGGTCCAAGGTCATCGAGGTGGAGGGACTGCGCAAGGGCTACGGCGACACGCTGCTGATCGAGGATCTGAGCTTCTCGCTGCCGCCCGGCGGCATCGTGGGCGTGATCGGCCCCAACGGCGCGGGCAAGTCGACGCTGTTTCGCATGCTCACCGGGCAGGAACAGCCCGATGCCGGGCTGATCGATTACGGCGAGACGGTCCAGCTGTCCTATGTCGATCAGTCACGCGACGCGCTCAATGCCGACAACACGGTGTGGGAGGAAATCTCGGACGGGCTGGACGTGATCCAGCTGGGCGATGCCGAGGTCAATTCGCGTGCCTATGTCAGCGCCTTCAACTTCAAGGGCGGCGATCAGCAGAAGAAGGTTGGCCTGCTGTCGGGCGGCGAGCGCAACCGCGTCCACCTGGCCAAGCTGCTGCGCGCGGGGGGCAATGTGCTGCTGCTCGACGAGCCGACGAACGATCTGGACGTGGAGACGCTGCGCGCGCTCGAGGACGCGCTGGAGGAATTCGCCGGCTGTGCCGTGGTGATCAGCCATGACCGCTTTTTCCTTGACCGGCTGTGCACGCACATGCTGGCCTTCGAGGGCGAGGCGCATGTGGAGTGGTTCGAGGGCAACTTCGAAGCCTATGAAGAAGACAAGAAGCGCCGGCTGGGCCCCGACGCGGTGGAGCCCAAGCGGGTGAAGTACAAGAAGTTTGC
>CAZMBT010000119.1:0-6758 GCA_964564395.1 uncultured Alkalilacustris sp. | reverse complement strand
ATGGCGAAGCCACTGACCGCGCCGGTAATCATCATGCCTTCCACACCGAGATTGAGCACGCCGCTCTTCTCCGAGATCAGTTCGCCGATGCCGGCAAGCATGATGGGCGTCGCCGCGATCATCAGCGATGCAGCCAGGACGGCCGGGTTGATCGAGGACAGATCCATTCAGGCGACCTCCCTGCGGATGCGGGTGATACGGTAATTGGACAGGAAATCGAGGCCCAGAAGGAAGAAGAGCAGCATCCCCTGAAAAGCCTGGATCGCCGCGGCCGGCAGGCCGAGCACCATCTGCGCCAGTTCGCCACCGATATAGGTCAGCCCCATCAACAGCCCCGCAAGCAGGATGCCCACAGGATGCAGCCGTCCCAGGAACGCGACAATGATCGCCGTGAAGCCATAGCCCGACCCGAAATCGATGCCGATGCGCCCGCCGGGGCCGGCCACCTCGAACATTCCTGCAAGCCCGGCCAGAAGCCCCGAAAGCCCGAGGCAGAGCACGACCAGACGCTTCGGTTCGACCCCGGCGAAGCGTGCCGCGCGCGGCGATTGGCCCGCCAGGCGGACGTGAAAGCCGATGACGTGGCGATGCAGCATGATGTAGCCGAAGATCACCGCGATGAAGGCGGCGACCACCCCCCAATGCATCCCGGTTCCCGCGATCAGTTCGGGGTTCGAGGCGGCCGGATAACCGGAGATGCTGCGCGAGCCCGGAAAACCGCCGCCATCGGGGTTGCGCATCCGCCCCAGCGCGGCCGCCGCGAGAAGCCGCTCGGCCACATAGACCAGCAGCAGCGACACCAGGATTTCGTTGGTGTTGAACCGCGTCTTGAGCACCGCCGGAATCATCGCCCATGCCCAGCCACCCAGCGCCCCGGCGATCACCATGAGCGGAAAGATCAGCCAGCGCGCATCGACCGGATAGAAGGCCAGCGCGACTGCGGCGCCCGCCAGCGCGCCCATGATATACTGCCCCTCGGCGCCGATGTTCCAGATATTGGCCCGAAACCCGAAGGACAGCCCCACGGCGATCAGAATCAGCGGCCCCGCCTTGATCAGCAGTTGCGGGCGCGCGAAACTGGCGTATTGCGCGCCGAACAACGGGTCCCAGAAGATCAGCCGCAACGCCGCGATCGGGTCCTTGCCCAGAAGCGCGAACAGGATGCCGCCGGCGACCATGGTCAGCAGCACCGCGAGGACCGGCGTCGCTGCGCGCCACAGCTTGGACGGGGTCGGTCGCTTCTCGATGCGCATCATGGCGCGGTCCCCCTCTTGTTGCGCAGGTCCATCTCAGGACGCCGTTTCGCTGGCGGTCTGAACGCGTTCGGGCTCGGCGACGTCCATGTCGTGCGCGCCGCCCATCATCAGGCCCACCTGTTCGCGGGTGATCGTGCGGGTCGGGTACTGTGCGCTCAGACGCCCCTCGTTGAGGGCAGCGAAGCGGTCGGCGATCTGCATCAGCTCATCGAGGTCCTGGCTGATCACGAGCACCGCGGTCCCTTCGGACGCGAGGTCCATCAGCGCCTGACGGATGTCCGCCGCTGCCGAGGCGTCGACCCCCCAGGTGGGCTGATTCACGACCAGCGCGGTGGGGCGTTGCAGGATCTCGCGGCCGATGACGAATTTCTGCAGATTGCCGCCCGACAGCGCACGCGCTGCGGTCTCGGTGCCCGGGGTGCGCACGTCGAAGCGGTCGATGATGCGCGTCGCGAAGTCCCGTGCGCGCGCCCATCGAACGAAACCGCGTCGGGTCAGCCCTTCGCGGATCATCCCGCTGAGCAGGGCGTTCTCGGTCAGTGAGAAATCCGGCGCGGCGGCATGGCCCAGCCGTTCCTCCGGCGCGACGAGCAGCCCCATCTGCCGGCGCGCATTCGGCCCCAGCCGTCCGATCGACACACCGTGCAGCTGCACCATGTCGCCCTTGGTTCGGGTCTCGCCCGACAGTGTCGCGAGGAGTTCGTCCTGGCCGTTGCCGGCAACTCCGCCGATGCCGAGCACCTCGCCCGCGCGCAGCTCGAAGGAGATATCGCGCAGCGGCGTGCCGAAGGGGTTGGCCGGTTGCAGGTTCAGCCGCGTCGCCGAGAGCACGACATCCCCGGGGGGCTGAACCGCGCGGTCGGGCTGATGCAGCTTGCCGCCCACCATCATCTCGGCCATTTCGGCCGCCGTCTTCTCGCGCGGATCGCAGGTCGCCACCACCTTTCCGAGGCGCAGGATCGTGGCGCGTTCGCACAGGGCACGGATCTCCTCGAGCTTGTGGCTGATATACAGGATCGCCGTGCCCTCGGCGGCCAGCTTGCGCAACGTGGTGAACAGGATGTCCACCTCCTGCGGGGTCAGCACGCTGGTCGGCTCGTCCATGATCAGCAGCTTCGGATCCTGCAACAGGCAGCGCACGATCTCGACGCGCTGGCGCTCCCCGGCGCTGAGCTCACCCAGGATCCGCGTCGGATCGAGCGGCAGCCCGTAGGCCTGGCTTACGTCCCGGATGCGCCGGGCCAGCTTGCGCTGCGGCGGCGGGTCGTCCATGCCCAGCGCGACATTCTCGGCCACGTCAAGTGCATCGAAGAGCGAAAAATGCTGAAACACCATACCCACGCCGGCGGCGCGCGCGGCGCTGGGGTTGGACGGTGTGTGAGGCTGCCCGCGCAGCGTCATGCGCCCGGCATCGGGGCGCACGAGGCCGTAGATCATCTTGACCAGCGTCGATTTTCCCGCGCCGTTCTCGCCCAGCAGTGCGTGGATCTCGCCGCTGCGGATGTCGAAGGACACATCGTCATTGGCGATGACGCCGGGATACGCCTTGCTGACCCCGTCAACCTCCAGAAACCTGTGCCGTTCCTCGGTCATTGCACGCCTGTCCTTGCTGTCTGCGCGGCGCCCTCGGGCGTCAGTAGCTTTGCTGCCACGCCGACCGCAATGGCCTGGGGGTGTTTGCCCAGCTCGGGGCTTCCGATCGGGCATTCGATGCGTTCGATCGTTGTCTCCGCATGGCCGAGCGCGCGCAGACGGTTTCGAAAGCGCGCCCATTTCGTGGCCGACCCGATCAGCCCGGCGGAGCCAAAGCCGTGCCCGAGCAGGCGGTGACACAGCTCCAGATCGATCGCATGCGAATAGGTCAGGATGAAATGCGCGCCATCTTCGGGCGCATGCGCCACCAGATCCGGCGGGTTGACCGCGATCAGCGGGTTCACCCTGTCCGGCAGCTCCGGCGGGAACCGGTCCGCGGCGGTGTCCACCCAGGTGATCGCGAAATCCGGCAGTGGTGCGAGCACCCCGACGATGGCGCGGCCGACATGCCCCGCGCCCCAGACCCATACGCTCCGGCTGGCGCACGCGACCGGCTCGACCAGCCAGCCATCCGCAAGCATGACGGGCGCCGGCGCGGCGGCACCGCTGCGATGTCGTGCGGTCAGTCGCTGCACCGGCAGCGGCGGTGTTGCCGGCGCATCCGCAGCGACCGGGCGGCTGATGATGCCGTCCTGCGGCGTATGACGGGCAAGGCGCTGCATATCCCACACCTCGAAGGCCAGCGTCACCGCGCCGCCGCAGCACTGGCCGAGACCGGGGCCCAGCGGGTGGCGCGCAACGCGGGTCTCGGGGCCCGTGCGCAGCATCTGCCGGGCCGCTGCCCCCGCCTCCCATTCCAACGCCCCGCCGCCGATGGTGCCCGATTGCCCCCCGTCCCAGATCAGCATCGCCGCGCCGGCCTCGCGTGGCGCCGATCCTTCGGATTTCGCGACCACGACACGCGCGACCCGGCCCTGTGTGGCCACCCGGTCGCGCAGTTCTTCCAGGGCCAGATTCATGCGGCACCCCGCTGCCGTTCGATCGCCGTGAGCACGCGCTCCGGCGTTGCCGGGGCGTCGAGCGCCGGATAGACAGCGCCGTCGCCGCAGGCCGCCACCGCATCCGACAGCGCCAGGAAGGCCGAGATGCCCAGCATGAGGGGCGGCTCGCCGACCGCCTTGGATCGGTGGATCGTCTCGGCACGGTTCTCGCCATCCCACAGCGCGACGTCGAAACGTACCGGGCGGTCCGAGCAGGCGGGGATCTTGTAAGTCGAGGGGGCGTGTGTGCGCAGCCGCCCCGACTCGTCCCAGACCAGCTCCTCGGTGGTGAGCCAGCCGACACCCTGCACATAGCCGCCCTCGACCTGTCCTATGTCGAGCGCGGGGTTCAGTGACGCCCCGGCATCATGCAGGATATCGGCGCGCAACAGCCGGTACTCGCCCGTCAGTGTGTCGAGCATGACCTCGGTGATCGCGGCGCCATAGGCAAAGTAGAAGAATGGCCGGCCCTGGCCTGCCTTGCGATCCCAGGACAAGTCGGGGGTGCGGTAATAGCCGGTCGCCGACAGGCTTATCCGCGACACATAGGCGCGCTCGATCACCTCCTCGAAGCTGTAATCGGCGCCAGCGACCTGTACGCGCCCCTCTTGGAAGCGCACCGAGGCGGGGTCCACCTGATGGGTTTCGCCCAGCATGGCGGCCAGCCGGTCGCGGATCGTGTCGCAGGCGGCCTTGACCGCCATGCCGTTGAGATCCGAGCCTGACGACGCCGCGGTGGCCGAGGTGTTGGGCACCTTGGCGGTGTCTGTCGCCGTGATCTTGACGCGTTCCGGTGCGACACCGAAAGCGGCGGCCGCCACCTGCGCCACTTTCTGGAACAGACCCTGTCCCATCTCGGTGCCGCCGTGGTTCATGTGAATCGAGCCATCCCGGTACACATGGACAAGCGCCCCCGCCTGATTCAGATGCGTCAGGGTAAAGGAGATTCCGAATTTCACCGGTGTCAGGGCGATTCCGCGCTTCAGGATCGGATTTTGACTATTCCAGGCGCCAATTTCCCCGCGTCGTGCCGCGTAATTGCCGGATTCGTGCAACCGTGCGACCAGCGGATGCAGGTCGAAATCGGTCACCTCCATCCCGTAGGGCGTCACGTTTCGCGCCGCGCCGGCCCCGCCCGCGGCGTCGGGCGCGTCATAGAAATTCGCCCGCCGCACCTCCAGAGGGTCACGCCCCAGATGATGCGCGGCGTGATCCAGGATCCGCTCGATCCCCAGCATGCCCTGCGGACCGCCGAATCCGCGAAACGCGGTCGCGCTCTGCGTGTTCGTGCGCAACCGATGGCTTTCGATGCGGCAGGCGGGCAGGTGGTAGGCGTTGTCGGCATGGAGCATGGCGCGGTCACAGACCGGCAGGGACAGGTCCTGCGCCCATCCGCAGCGCGCATACTGCACCATCTCGACGCCCATGAGCCGGCCGGAGTCGTCGATGCCGGCACGATAGGCGATGCGGAAATCGTGGCGCTTGCCGGTGATGACGAAATCGTCGTCGCGGTCGTAGCGCATCTTGCAGGGCCGGCCCGTCACCCGCGCGGCAATGGCGCAGGCCACGGCCGGGGCGTTGCCCTGGCTTTCCTTGCCGCCGAAGCCGCCGCCCATCCGGCGCACCTCGACCCGCACGGCCATCATCGGTACGCCGAGGGCATCGGCCACCTTGTGCTGGATCTCGCTCGGGTGCTGGCTCGAGCACTGCACCACCATGTCGCCGCCTTCCTGCGGCAGGGCCAGCGCGGCGTGCCCTTCAAGGTAGAAGTGCTCCTGCCCGCCGATCTCGATCTGCCCCTCGATCAGATGCGGGGCGGCGGCGATCGCGTCCTGCGGCGCGCCCCGCTCCCAGATCACCGGGCCGCCCTCGAAATAGCTCTGCGCCGCCAGCGCGTCGTCAATGGTCAGCACCGCGTCGCGCTCGGCGATCCGGATCTGCCCGCGTCGTGCCGCGCGCCGTGCCGCCAGATGGCTGTCGGCAATCACCAGAAACACGGGTTGTCCGACATGATGCACCATGTCGGTGGCAAGCAGCGGCTCGTCATGGACCGATGGGCTGACATCGTTGTCATGCGGCAGATCGGCCGCGGTCAGCACCGCGACCACCCCGTGGCTGTCGCGCACCGCGTCGAGATCGAGGCCGAGGATGTCGCCGTGCGCGACCGTCGAGAGCCCGAAAGCCAGATGCAGCGTGCCCGCGGGCGCCGGAATGTCATCGACATAGCGCGCCGCACCGGTGACATGCAGCGTGGCGGCGTCGTGGGGCAGGGGCTTGTGAAGGCTCATGGCTGCACCTCCAGGATCCGCGTGGCGGTGGTGCCCTGATCTTCCAGATAGGCGCGCAGGAGCATGTTCTGTGCCGCCCGCATCCGGTAGGGCGCCGAGGCACGCATGTCGCTCATCGGTGCGTAGTCCCGTGTCAAGGCGTCCATCGCGCGGTCCACGCTTTCGCGGGTCCAGGGGCGACCCTGCAGCGCGGCCTCGCAGTTGGCCGCGCGCTTGGGAATGCCCGCCATGCCGCCGAAGGCGATGCGTGCGGCGCTTACATGCCCATCCTGCACGGTGATATTGAAGGCTCCGCAGACCGCCGATATGTCCTGATCGAAGCGCTTGGACAGCTTGTAGCAGCGCAGGCGGTCGGGCTGTCGCGGGATGGTTACCGCCTCGACGAACTCACCGGGTGCGCGGTCCTGACGGCCGTATTCGATAAAGAAATCCTCCAGCGGCAGGCTGCGCCGCCGGTCGCCATGGCGCAGATGCAGCGTGGCGCCCAGCGCGATCAGCGGTGGCGGGCTGTCCCCGATGGGCGAGCCATTGGCGATATTGCCGCCGATGGTGGCCGCCTCGCGCACCTGCACCGAGCCGTATCGGCGGATCAGCTCCGCGAGATCCGCGTGATACGGGGCGATCGCGGGGCCGATCTCGGC
>CAZMBT010000118.1:0-6764 GCA_964564395.1 uncultured Alkalilacustris sp. | reverse complement strand
GGGCCGTTCCCAGCTGGGTCTTCTGGCGCACCATCCGGGCGTCGGGGTCGATCGCGCGCGCTGCCTCGTCCACCGCCTCGGCCCCGTGGCCGGTAACGACGATGCTGCGCGCGGGGTGCAGCGCCGCCGCCCCGCGCATCGCATGCGCAAGAAGCGGCGCGCCCCCGATCTCGTGCAGCACCTTGGGCAGCGCCGAGCGCATACGTGTGCCCTTTCCGGCGGCGAGAACGATCAAGGCTGTCGGCACGGCGATACCCCCATCAAACAAGCTGTCCCGTTCTAACCGAAGGCGGGCCGGCATCAAGGGGCGGGGTCGCCCCTGTCAGCGCCAGTCGCGGCAGACATACTTGATTTCGGAAAACGCCTCCATGCCCTGACGCGCGCCTTCGCGTCCGATGCCCGACTGCTTCATGCCGCCGAAGGGGATCGGTGCGCCGGTGATCTTGGTGCGGTTGACCGCGACCATCCCAAAGTCGAGCGAGCGCGCCATGCGGTAGATGCGACGCGGGTTCTGCGTGTGCAGATAGGCGACGAGCCCGTACTCCAGCGCGTTTGCGCGGGTGACGACCTCGTCCTCGCCGGTGAAGCGCGTGATCGGGGCCACGGGGCCGAAGGTTTCTTCGGTCATGATCCGTGCCGCATCGGGCACATCGGCCAGCACGGTCGGCGCGTGGAACAGTGACCCAAGATCCGGCCGCGGGCCGCCGCACATCAGCCGCGCGCCGTGGCCGAGCGCATCCTCGATGTGCTCGGCCTGCTTGGCCATTGCCGCGGCATTCATGAGCGGCCCGATATCGGGCTCGTCCATGCCGGGGCCGATACGCAGCGCCTCGCTGGCCCTGGCGAAGCGGTCGCAGAATTCGTCATAGATCGGCTCTTCGACATAGATCCGGTTCGCGGCCAGGCAGTCCTGCCCCGAGGTGGCGTATTTTGCCTTGATGGCCTCCTCGACGGCCTGGTCGAGATTGGCATCCGCAAAGACGATCACCGGCGCATGCCCGCCAAGCTCCATGACCAGCCGCTTGATATTGGCCGCGGACTGTTCGTACAGCAGTCGCCCGACCCGGGTGGAGCCGGTAAACGACAGGGCGCGCACGCGCGCATCGGCCGTCCATTCGCCGACGATCGTCTGCGGCGCGCCGGTGACGACATTGAACACCCCGGCCGGAAGCCCGGCACGCTGCGCCAGCTCGGCCAGCGCGAGCGCGGAAAACGGTGTCTCGCTCGACGGATGCACGACGACGGGACAGCCGATGGCCAGCGCGGCCGCGGCCTTGCGGGTGATCATGGCATTGGGGAAATTCCACGGCGTGATCAGTGCGGCGACGCCGACGGGCTCGCGCCACAGCTCGACCTCGGCATCCGGCAGATGCGACGTGATGCCTTCGATGTTGGGGCGGCGCGCCTCCTCGGCGTAGAACTCCACGAAAGAGGCGCCGTAGTCGATTTCGCCGCGCGCTTCCTGCAATGGCTTGCCCTGTTCGCGCACCATGATGCGGGCGAGGTCCTCGCGGGCGGCCTCGATCAGCCGGAACCAGCGGCGCAGCTTTTCGCCGCGCTCCTGTGGCAGCATGCCGGACCAGGGGCCGAAGGCTGCATGGGCCGCATCGACCGCTTCGCGCGCCGCGGCGGCGTCCATCGCCGGAACCTGACCGACCACCGCGCCCGAGGCCGGGTCGGTCACGGCCAGCTCCGGCGTGCCGACCCAGGCGCCGTCCACATGCGATTGCTGCTTGAACAGGGCGGTGTCGGTCAGACCGGCGGTCATCTCCTCGTCGAGCATGTCGTCTCCTTTGATTTTCTGTCGCGGTCGGTGGCGGGCGCGGCGCGCAGCCCCGGCGATTGCCGGGACCATGCCACAAGAGGCGCAAAAGATGTTCCTTTTCGTCGCCGCCTTGCAGGGCGTTGTTTCGGCACCCGATGTCGCAGCATTGCAAAAAGGCAACACTCGCACTTGCGGCCATGTCGACGCTTACCCAAATACGATTGCGAGGCCTGCCGGGAGCGCGCCGCGCTGCGGGTGCCGGGATGCAGGTGCTTGAACGAAGGAGAGTCTGACGATGAATCTGGAAAAATTCACCGAACGCGCACGCGGTTTCCTGCAGGCTGCGCAGACCATCGCTTTGCGCGAGGATCACCAGCGGCTGGTGCCCGAGCATGTGCTCAAGGCGCTGATGGATGACGATGAAGGGCTCGCATCCAACCTGATCAAGCGCGCGGGCGGTGCGCCGGAGCAGGTGGCGCAGGCGGTCGATCTGGCGCTCGGCAAGCTGCCCAAGGTGTCGGGGGGCGATGCACAGGTCTACATGGACCAGCAGACGGCAAAGGTGCTCGACGAGGCGCAGAAACTCGCCGAGAAGGCCGGCGACAGCTATGTGCCGGTCGAGCGGCTTCTGACCGCGCTGGCCATCGTCAGGTCCGGCGCGCGTCAGGCGCTGGAGGCCGGCAGCGTGAACGCGCAGGCACTGAACACGGCCATCAACGACCTGCGCAAGGGACGCAAGGCCGACAGCGCCAATGCCGAGGAAGGGTACGAGGCGCTCAAGAAGTATGCACGCGATCTGACCGAAGCGGCGCGCGAGGGCAAGATCGACCCGATCATCGGCCGCGACGACGAGATCCGGCGCACCATGCAGGTGCTTAGCCGCCGCACCAAGAACAACCCGGTCCTGATCGGCGAGGCCGGCGTCGGCAAGACCGCCATCGCCGAGGGGCTGGCGCTGCGCATCATTGACGGTGACGTGCCCGAAAGCCTGCGTGACAAGAAGCTGATGGCGCTCGACATGGGCGCGCTGGTTGCCGGCGCGAAGTATCGCGGCGAGTTCGAGGAGCGGCTCAAGTCGATCCTGTCCGAGATCACCGCAGCGGCTGGTGAAATCGTGCTCTTCATTGACGAGATGCACCAGCTCGTCGGTGCGGGCAAGACCGAGGGCGCGATGGACGCCGCGAACCTGATCAAGCCGGCACTGGCACGCGGCGAACTGCACTGCGTAGGGGCGACCACCCTGGACGAATACCGCAAGTATATCGAGAAGGACGCTGCGCTGGCACGGCGGTTCCAGGCCGTCTATGTCAGCGAGCCCACCGTTGAGGACACCATCAGCATTCTGCGCGGCATCAAGGAAAAGTACGAGCTGCACCACGGCGTGCGGATCTCGGATTCTGCGCTGGTTTCGGCGGCCACGTTGAGCCACCGCTACATCACCGATCGCTTCCTGCCGGACAAGGCGATCGACCTGGTGGACGAGGCGGCGAGCCGGCTGCGCATGGAAGTGGACTCCAAGCCCGAGGAGCTCGATGCGTTGGATCGCGAGATCCTGCAAAAGCAGATCGAGGCCGAAGCCCTCAAGAAGGAGGATGACGACGCCTCGCGCCAGCGCCTCGAAAAGCTGGAGCAGGAGCTGTCCGACATGCAGGAGCAGTCGGCGCAGCTGACCGCGAAATGGCAGGCCGAGCGCGACAAGCTCGCCTCCGCGCGGGATCTGAAGGAACAGCTGGACCGTGCGCGCGCCGAACTCGATCAGGCCAAGCGCGACGGCGACCTGGCCCGCGCCGGGGAGCTGTCCTACGGCATCATTCCGGATCTGGAAAAGCAGCTCGCCGCGGCGGAAAGCCGGGAAGGCACCGAGGAAATGGTGGCCGAAGCCGTGCGCCCCGAGCAGATCGCGCAGGTGATCGAGCGCTGGACCGGAATCCCGACCTCCAAGATGCTGGAGGGGGAACGCGACAAACTGCTGCGTATGGATGAGGAACTCGGACGCCGCGTGATCGGGCAGCGTCAGGCGGTCAAGGCGGTGTCGAATGCCGTGCGGCGCGCGCGCGCCGGGCTGTCGGACGAGAATCGCCCGCTCGGTTCCTTCCTGTTCCTCGGCCCCACCGGTGTCGGCAAGACCGAACTGACGAAGGCGCTGGCGGAATACCTGTTCGACGACGATCAGGCGATGGTGCGCATCGACATGTCGGAATTCATGGAAAAGCACGCCGTCGCGCGGCTGATCGGTGCGCCGCCGGGCTATGTCGGCTATGAGGAAGGTGGTGTGCTGACCGAGGCGGTGCGGCGCCGGCCGTATCAGGTGATCCTTTTCGACGAGGTCGAGAAGGCGCACCACGACGTGTTCAACGTGCTGTTGCAGGTCCTCGATGACGGGGTGCTGACCGATGGCCATGGGCGGCATGTGGATTTCAAGCAGACGCTGATCATCCTGACCTCCAATCTGGGCAGCCAGGCGCTGAGCCGCCTGCCCGAAGGTGCCGACAGCTCCGAGGCGCGGTCCGAGGTCATGGAAGCGGTGCGCGGGCACTTCCGTCCCGAATTCCTGAATCGGCTGGATGACACGATCATCTTCGACCGGCTGACGCGTGACGACATGCATGCCATCGTGGATATCCAGGTGGCGCGCCTTCACAAGCGCCTGGCCAACCGCCAGATCGAGCTCGATCTCGACGCGACGGCGCGCAGGTGGCTGGCCGAGCAGGGCTATGACCCGGTCTTCGGGGCGCGGCCGCTCAACAGGGTCATCCAGCGCGCCCTGCAGGATCCGCTGGCCGAAATGTTGCTGGCCGGCGATATCCGCGACGGCGACACCGTCACGGTGCGGGCCGGGGCCGAGGGCCTGATCATAGGTGACACCGTCTCCGGCACCCATCGCGAACCGCCGCAGGACGCCGTGCTGCACTGAAGCGCAGCACGTCGCAGCCGAGAACCGAACGGCCGGAGCAGGGGGCTGCTCCGGCCGTTTCCGGTTCGCGATCCGCGCGACACCGTTACTGCGGCATCAGCACTGTGTCGATGACATGTATGACGCCATTCGCTGCGGCGATATCCGCCTGCGTCACCGTGGCGTCATTGACGCGGACACCGTCACGCGCATCGATATGCACCTCGCTGCCCTGCACGGTCGCGACATCCAGCCGCGCGCCAGCCAGCTGGTCCGAGGTGATCTCGCCGGGCACGACGTGATAGGTGAGCACCTCCTGCAGTGCCTCCGGATCGTCGAGCAGCCCCTCGACCGCACCCTCTGGCAGGGCCGCGAAAGCCTCATCCGTCGGCGCGAACACGGTAAAGGGGCCGCCGGTGCTCAGCGTCTCGGCCAGATCCGCGGCTTCGATCGCGGCAACAAGCGTGCCGAAACGGCCATCCGAAGCGGCGGTTTCAAAGATATTCGGCCCCGGATCGGCCATCGGCGCGCAGGCCGCGAGAAATCCGGCCAGCGTCGTTGCGGCGGCAATCCTGGTTGCAACGCGTGTCATTCTTTACCTCATTTCGAAAAATCCCGCGTGTCCGGGGCGGCAATGCCGCCCCGGAGCAGTCCGATCATTCGGGCATGATCACGGCGTCGATCACATGGATCACGCCGTTCGACGCCTCGATATCGGCGGTCACGACATTCGCGCCATCCACGGTCACGTCACCATAGCTGATGCCGATGGTCACCGACTGGCCCTGAACGGTCTCGGCCATCATGCCGTCTTCGAGATCACCGGACATCACCGCGCCGGGCACGACGTGATAGGTCAGAATGCCGGCCAGCGCTTCCGGGTCCTCGAGAAGCCCTTCGACCGTGCCTTCGGGCAGCGCCGCGAAGGCGTCATCGGTCGGTGCGAACACGGTGAATGGGCCTTCGCCCTTGAGTGTTTCGACCAGGCCGGCGGCTTCGACCGCGGCGACGAGCGTGGTGAAGTTTCCGGCTTCGACCGCCGTGTCGACGATGTCCATGCCGCCATGGCTGCCAGCGAAAGCCGGTGCGGCGAGCATCGTGGCTGCCGTCATCGAAAGTATGGTCTTGCGGTTCATTTGGAATCGCTCCCTTTTAGAGATGCCTTTCACTCGCGGCATCGCAAGGGGATACGGTCCCATGTGAGGGCTGGATGACCGCGACCCCGGGCCCGGCGGGAGATTTCGGGTCTTGACCGATGGGGCATCGCGGCTAAGCCGGCGCATATCCAGCTTTCAAGTCACTATCTTGTGATGTCTGTTTCAGGGCCGATGCGGGCCCGGGCGCCGAAAGGATGGTGGTGGTACGGCCCATTCTGGCGGACAGCCGCATTCGGCCTATGTACCCAGCGACGGTAGGGAGCGCTGGATATGACTGAGACCGGACGTCGATTGACCTGGCGGGACGTCACCCCGCGTGCGGCATTCCTGCGTCGGCGCGAATTGATGCTCGGTGCGGGCGCCGCCTGGCTTTCCGGCTTCGCCACGCGTGCCGATGCCCTGTCCGGCGACATTGGCGAGAGCCGTTTCTCGACCGAGATCGAGCCGAACAGCCTTGAGGACATCACGAGTTACAACAACTTCTATGAATTCGGTGTCGACAAGGGCGATCCGAAACGCCATGCCGGTGCGCTGACCACAGAGCCTTGGCACATCGAGGTGGACGGGCTTGTGGAACGGCCCGGACGCTACGAGCTGCATGACCTGATCGACGGTCTGCCGCTGGAGGAGCGCATCTACCGTTTTCGCTGTGTCGAGGCGTGGTCGATGGTGATTCCGTGGGTGGGCTTCGAGCTGCGCGGCTTGCTGGAACGCGTTGGTGTGAAACCCGAGGCGCGCCATGTCGCCTTCGAGACGCTTCTGCGCCCCGAAGAGATGCGCGGGCAGCGTCGGCCCATCATCGACTGGCCTTACCGCGAGGGCCTGCGCCTCGATGAGGCGATGCATCCGCTGACGATCATGGCCACGGGCATCTACCGCGCGCCGCTGCCCAATCAGAACGGCGCCCCGATCCGGCTGGTCGTGCCGTGGAAATACGGGTTCAAGTCGA
>CAZMBT010000117.1:0-6770 GCA_964564395.1 uncultured Alkalilacustris sp. | reverse complement strand
AGCCGGTCAAGCCTATGATCCCGAAACGGGAACCGTCGGTGTCACGACGGCGGCCGGCAATGAGATCGACCTGGCCATCGGGGCCCCGGGCAGCCGCGACGGCCTGACACAGCTCTCCGACAGTTTCGCCCCGAACAACGTTGCCGCAAATGGTTCACCGGTCGGAAACCTGGTCTCGGTGGAGGTGGACTCCAACGGTTTCGTCGACGCGATCTACGATACCGGCGCGACGCGGACCATCTACCAGATTCCCGTGGCCGATGTGCCCAATCCAAACGGCCTGACCGCACTCGACAACCAGGCGTTCCGCATTTCGTCGGAGAGCGGCCGGTTCTTCCTGTGGGATGCCGGCAACGGACCCACGGGCGAAATGGCGGGCTTCGCGCAGGAGGAATCGGCGACCGATGTGGCAACCGAGCTGACCAACATGATCCAGACCCAGCGCGCCTATTCCTCCAACGCATCGGTTGTCCGCACGGTTGACGAGATGTTGCAGGAGACCACGAATCTCAAGCGCTGACACCGCCGGGCGCGTCATGTGCGCGCTGATCCGGCCGATCCACTCGCGCCGTTCCCGCTGAAGGAATCCATCTGATGAGCATCACGATTGCGCAGAACACGGCCGCGTCGGCGCTTGCGCTGGTATCGCGCGAAACAGGGGTCGTCTCGTCGAACATCGCCAATGCGCTCGACGAGACTCACGCCCGCCGCGAACTCGAGACCGCGGCACGCGCCGATGGTGGAATGGACCCGCAGGCGAGCCGGATAAAGCGGGTGGTCGACACCGCGCTTGTCGGCGATCTGCGTCTGGCCAATGCGGATCGCGAATCGGTCGCGACCCGCGCCGACGGCCTGGAACGGCTCGAAAGCATCATCGGCGCGCCGGGCAGCGGTCTCGGCGTCGTCGATGCGATTACCGCGCTGGAGGAGGCGCTGGCATCCGCTAGCAGCCGGCCGGACTCGGATGTGCGGCTGTCCGGGGTGCGCGATGCGGCGGTATCGCTCGCAGACCGTTTCACGCGGGCTGCCGGCGAGATTCAGGATCTGCGTCTCGAAGCCGATCGCAGCATCGTGCGCGGTGTCGATCAGGCCAACGCGGCGCTTGAGCGCGTCGCGGACCTCAATGCGCAGATCTCGGTCGCCAGCGCGACACGGCGCGACACCAGCGCATTGCTGGATCGGCGGCAGGCGCAGATCGATGACCTCGCGCGGCTGATCCCGGTGCGCGAACTGCCGCGCGACAACAATCAGATTGCGCTGGTTACTCCGAGCGGCGCGACCCTGCTCGACGGAACGCGGCCGTCGTATCTGGGTTTCGACGCCGCGCCGGTGATCAGCGCCCAGATGTCGCTCGCCTCCGGGGCGCTTTCGGGGCTCGAACTCGATGGCAAGCCCGTAAGCACCGGCCCCGAAGGCCGGCTCATGGGCGGCGCGCTTGGGGCGCAGTTCGCCTTGCGCGATGACCTCGCCGCGTCAGCCGCAACCAATCTGGATGCCCTCGCACGGGACGTTGTGGAACGCTTCGAAAGCCCGGAGGCCGATGCGACACGGCCCGTCGGCGCGCCGGGGCTGTTCACCGATGACGGTGCCGCGCTGGATCCGGCGACTGAAACGGGGCTTGCCGGGCGCCTGCGCGTCAACGCGATGGTCGATCCGGCGCAGGGCGGCGCGGAATGGCGCCTGCGTACCGGGCTGGGTGCCGCGGCGCCGGGCCCGGTCGGCGATGCGCGTGGTTTGCAAGCCCTTGAACAGGCGATTCAGACACCACGCGTGCCGCATTCGGGCACCATAACGAACAGTGCGCGCGACCTGCCACAACTCGCCGCCGACATGCTGTCGCGGGTCGGCACCGCCCGCATCGGCCTCGAGGCCGAACAGGCCAGTCGCGCCGCACGTGCCGACATGCTGCAGGAGGCCAGGCTGCAAGGCGGTGTCGACACGGATGCCGAGCTTCAGCGGCTCTTGCAGCTCGAACAGGCCTTCGCGGCGAATTCGCGCGTTCTGCGCGCCGCCGACGAGATGATGCGCACAGTGCTGGAGGTTGCCCGATGAGTGCGGTTTCGATTGGTGATCTGGCACAGTCCCTCATGCTTCAGCGCCAGACGGGACAGGCGAAATCGGACCTTGCCCGCCTGACCGAGCAGGTGGCCTCCGGCCGCGTCACGGACCCTGCAGCGCGCTCGGGCGGGGATCACGCCCCTGTTGCCGCTGTGGAGCGCAGTCTGACGCTGCTCAAGTCGCAGCGCAGCCATGATGCCGAAACAGGTCAGATGCTGGCGCAGATGCAGCGCGCCCTGTCGCGTGCCCAGGAGGAGTCGGTGACGGTCGCAAATGCGGCGTTCGCGGCCGCCGCCAGCGGGCAGCGCGACCAGCTCGGCCTCGCGGCCGGGCAGGGGCGCGCTGCGATCGAGGGCGTCGTGTCGGCGCTGAACATGTCGATCGGAGGACGTACCCTGTTCTCCGGCGCGGCGACCGACACGCCGGCCCTGCTGCCCGGCGAGGATCTGCGCGCCTTGCTCATGACGCGCACGGCCGGTGAAACGACGGCGGACGGGGTGGCCGCGGTGCTGGATGACTTTTTCGACCCCGGCGGTGAGTTCGGTGACCTTGTATATCAAGGCAGCGAGGTGTCGGCCGGTCCTTTCCGACTGGGCGCGGGGGAGACGGCAACGCACGACATCACCGCCGAAGACCCGGCCGTGCGCGAGACGTTGAAGGGCCTGTCCATGGCCGTGCTTGCCGAGGACGGCGCGATCAGCGGCGATCGTGCCGAGGCCGCCGCGCTGGCGCAGCGCGCGGGCGAAACCCTGCTCTCGGCGCAGGCTGCGTTGGCGCAGACGCGCGGCGGGCTGGGCGATCTGGAGTCCCGGTTGGACGCGGCGGTCGCGCGCGCCGAGGCCGAGATCGGTGCTCTGGAAGGCGCCCGAACGGATCTGATCGGTGTCGAGCCGTTCGAGGCGGCGACGAAGCTGGAAGCCAGCCGTCAGCAACTCGAGATGATGCATGTGCTGACCGCGCGCCTGTCGCGGCTCAGCCTGACGGAGTTCCTCTGATGCGCAGCCTTCTGGCGTTGCTGTTCGCGCTTGCCATGCCGGTGATGGTGCTGGCGTCCGAGGTCCGGATCAAGGATCTGGTGGAGTTCGACGGGGTTCGTGGCAACGACCTTGTCGGCTATGGCCTCGTGGTCGGCCTCAACGGGTCGGGCGACGGTCTGCGCAACAGCCCCTTCACCGAAGACATCATGTCCGGGGTTCTCGAAAGGCTGGGGGTCAACGTCACGGGCGAGCAGTTCCGGCCCAGCAATGTCGCCGCCGTCATGGTGACCGCGACCTTGCCGCCCTTCGCGCGCGCGGGCGCGCGGATCGACGTCACGGTGTCGGCCATCGGGGATGCCGACAGCCTGCTTGGCGGCACGCTCGTCATGACCCCGCTGAACGGTCCTGACGGCCAGATCTATGCCGTGGCCCAGGGTGCGGTCATCTCGGGGGGCGTCGCGGCGCAGGGTGAGGCCGCCCAGGTCGTTCGCGGTGTTCCGACTTCGGGCATGGTGCCGTCCGGCGCGCGGGTCGAACGCGAGGTCGATTTCGATTTCGAGGCGCTCAGCCGGGTGCGCCTAGCCCTTCGCGCCCCCGACTTCACCACCGCCGCGCGCATCGAGACGGTCATCAACCGGGAGTTCGGGCGTGAGGTCGCGCGCATGCTCGACGCGGGAACTGTGATGCTCGAGATCGGCGCCACGCGGGCAACGTCGCCGGCGCATGCGCTCGGGCGTGTGGAAAACCTGCTCTTGCAGCCCGAGAGTCGGGCCCGCGTGGTCGTGGATCAACGCTCGGGCACCATCGTGATGGGCGAGGAAGTCCGTATCAGCCGCGTGGCCGTTGCGCAGGGGGGGCTGACACTGCGCGTCGAGGAGACGCCACTGGTTGCACAGCCCAACCCCTTCGCCGAGGGGGAGACCGTCATCGTGCCGCGCACCCGCGCCGAGATCGAGGATGAGGACGGTATCGGGATGGCCGAACTCCCCGCGGGCACCTCCCTGTCGGAAGTTGTCGAAGGATTGAACGCACTCGGGGTGTCACCGCGCGAGATGATCGACATCCTCAAGACCATCAATGCGGCGGGTGCGTTGCATGCCGAGTTTCTGGTCCAGTGACACGGGGTGGCATCGCATTGCGCGAGCCGGTGGCGCATCGCGCCCGGATCATCCCATTCCCGTCCGATCAGTTCGGGTGGCACGCGCAGCGACCGCCCGAAGTGGGCGCTGCCCGAGCTTGCGCGCGGGCGGAAAAGCGGTTGGCCGATCGACGTGCCCAAGCGGGGTTCGTATCACCCCTCCTCGTGGCGGCGCCTTGCGCGTCGTATCTTGGCCTTGCCCGCCTTTCGGCCGCCGGTCTTGCGCCCCCGTGTCCGTGGCGCACGCGCGCCCGCGCCCGGACCCGTCGCCGGTTTGCCATCGATTTCCAGCAACTCCAGCCGCAGCCCGCCGGTCAGGGGTACGGCCTCCGACAGCCGAACCAGCACCGGTTGCCCGATCCCGATCGTGAGACCGGTCTGCCCTCCCATCAATGTCTGCGCATCCGCGTCGAAATGAAAATACTCGCGCCCCAGCTCGCGAATCGGGATCAAGCCGTCGGCACCCGTATCGTCCAGCTTCACGAAGACGCCAAACCGCGTCACCCCCGAGACACGCCCGCGAAACTCGGTTCCCACCCGGTCCGAAAGATAGGAGGCAAGATAGCGATCCGTGGTGTCGCGCTCGGCCATCATCGACCGGCGCTCGGTTTCCGAAATATGCTCGGCGGTCTGTTCGAGGCGGTCGATCTCCGCCGGGCTGAGCCCGTCAGCGCCCCACCCATGCCCGGTGATCAGCGCCCGGTGCACAACCAGATCTGCATACCGGCGGATCGGCGACGTGAAATGCGCGTAGTTGCGCAGGGCCAGTCCGAAATGTCCGTAATTGCGCGGCGCGTAATATGCCTGCGTCATCGAGCGCAATGTGCTCAGATTGATCAGCTCGTCGAACTCGGTTCCCTCCGATTGCGCGAGGAGGCGGTTCAGATGCCGTGTCTGCAGCACCTGCCCCTTGGCCAGTGTGAAGCCCGATGCCTGTGCAACCTCGCGCAACGCCTCCAGCTTCTGCGGATTCGGCTCCTCATGCACGCGATAGAGCAGCGGCCGCCGCAGCCGGTTGAGCTCCTCCGCCGCCGCGACATTGGCGAGCACCATGAATTCCTCGATCAGCCGATGGGCATCGAGCCGTTCCTTCACGGTGACCGACGCGACATGTCCATCCTCGCCGATCACGATCTCGCGCTCGGGCAGGTCGATCTCCAGCGGGCTGCGCTGCAGACGGGCGGCATGCGCGGCGCGCCATGCCGCGAAAGCCGGGGCGATGACGTCCTCGGCGACCGGCGCGGCCCGCGCGGTCGGGGTGCCGTCCGCCACCGATTGGGCGTCCGCATAGGTGATCGACGCGACCGAGCGTATCATCACCCGCGCGAAGCGGTGGCCGACCTTGTGACCCCCGGCATCCAGCTTCAGGCGCACGGCGAGACAGGCGCGCGGCACGCCTTCATGCAGCGAACACAGATCCGCCGACAGACGCTCGGGCAGCATCGGCACGACGCGGTCGGGAAAATAGGTGGAATTGCCGCGTCGATACGCCTCCCGGTCGAGCGCCGATCCCGAGCGCACGTAATGCGCGACATCGGCGATGGCGACCCAGACGATATGCCCTCCCGGATTGCGCGGGTCCTCATCGGCGTAGGCGAGGATTGCATCGTCATGGTCGCGGGCGTCGGACGGGTCGATGGTGATGAAGGGCAGATCACGCAGATCCTCGCGATCGCCGAGCGCGGCGGGCTTCATCGCATCCGCCTCGGCGATGACATCGTCGGGGAAACTGTCCGGAATACCATGCTGATGAATCGCGATCAGCGAGACGGCACGCGGCGCGCTCGGGTCGCCCAGCCGGGCGACGACCCGCGCTCCGGGCAGGCCGAGGCGCGTCCGGGCCCCGGTGGTTTCGGCTTCCACGAGCTCCCCGTCACGGGCATCCTGCGTCGCCCCCGCGGCCACGCGCCATTCCCGGTCAGCCCCCTTGTCGACCGGGACGATCCGTCCGCCTTCGGCCTCGGCGCGAAATACCCCGAGCAATCGGCGCGGATTGCTTCCGATGCGTCGGATCAGGCGCGCTTCATATTGGTGGCGCTCGTCCTGCACGGGCGCGAGCCGCGCGAGAATCCGGTCCCCGGCGCCGAGCGCGGGTTCCGCCTTGCGCGGTACGAAGAGCACGCGCGGCATCGGGCCATCCCCGTGCCACTCCAACGGTCGCGCATGCAGGTCGCCATCGGTATCCGGCCCTTCGATCTGCAGCACCGTCACCGGCGGCAGCTTTTCGGGGTCGCGGTAGGTCTTGCGCCGCTTGTCGATCTGCCCCTCGGCCTCAAGCTCGCGCAAGAGACGCTTGAGCTCCACGCGGTCACCGCCCTTGATGCCGAAGGCGCGGGCGATGTCGCGCTTGGAGGACTGGCCGGGATTGTCGGCGATCCAGCGGCGGAGCTCGTCTTTGGAGGGGATGTGCGTCATGGCCGCGCCTTAGCATGCGGGCCGGGCGCCGTCATCGGGGAATCGGTGCCAACCGGCCCTGCCACAGGCAGGGCCAACCCGAGTCGCGGGGGGCGCCGCGGCCCCCCCCCCCCGCCCCACAACCGCGACGGCCCCCAAAAAGCGGCGAGGCTACGCCCCCAGGAGTACAGCCGCGGGGGGAT
>CAZMBT010000116.1:0-6796 GCA_964564395.1 uncultured Alkalilacustris sp. | reverse complement strand
GCTTGATGTCGGCGGGCACATGAAAGGCCGGATGCGGCCAGCCATAGATTTCGCGGGTGGCGGCGATGACGTCGTCGCCGAGCGGTGCGCCATGTGCGGCCGCCGTGTCCTGCTTGCCCGGCGCGCCGAAGCCGATATGCGTGCGGCAATCCACGAGGGTGGGACGCTCGGAGGCGCGCGCCGCGGCAAGCGCGCGGTCGATATCGGCGGGATCATGCCCGTCACAGGCGATGACCTTCCAGCCTGACGCGGCAAAGCGCGCATGCTGGTCAGTGATGTCCGCCAGATCCACCGCCCCGTCGATGGAGATGCCGTTATTGTCCCAAAGCACCGTCAGCTTGGCGAGTTTCTGCCGACCGGCCAGTCCGATCGCCTCCTGGCTGATGCCCTCCATCAGGCAGCCATCACCGGCGATCACCCAGGTATGGTGATCGACGCATCTGGCCCCGAACTGCGCGCGCAGCGCCTCCTCGGCCATCGCGAAACCGACGGCATTGGCCAACCCCTGGCCCAGCGGCCCGGTCGTCGTCTCGATCCCGGCGGCGTGGCCATACTCGGGGTGGCCCGCGGTGCGCGCGCCCCATTGCCGGAAATTCTTCAGCTCCTCCAAGGACATGCCCGGATATCCGGTGAGATGCAGCAAGGCGTAGAGCAGCATCGAGCCATGCCCCGCCGACAGGATGAAGCGGTCGCGGTCCGGCCAGTCCGGTGCCGCGGCGTCGAATTTCAGATGCTTCTCGAACAGCACGGTCGCGACATCGGCCATGCCCATCGGCATGCCGGGATGTCCGGATTTCGCCGCCTGAACGGCATCCATGGCCAGCGCGCGGATCGCGCAGGCCTTGTTCCAGTGCTCGGGGTGCTCGGCGCGCAGGGTGGCGATATCCACGGCATGTTCCTTCGGTGATGGCGCTTGCTCGCGCGCGGTGATAGCAGCCTTCGAAGGAAGATCAAGCGCAGCGCCGAAGACGCTGATTCAAAAGGGGGCGCATTCGGTCCGGGCTTTGCGCTATCATGCGGCTGACACGGGGTGCAGCGATTCGAGGCGATGCGTCACGCCCCGCGCAACGCGACGAGATGGGAGCACGGCAATGAGCGAGATTACCGAGCTTGAGCGCCGGATCAGCGCAGCGCTCGACCGTATCGACAAGGGGGTGGATGCGTTGACCCGCATCCCGGCGGCGGCGAGTCCGGCGGCGACAGCCGATCCCGAGGCGCAGGCGCGCAGCGAGGAACTGACGCAGCTTCGCGCCGCCCTCGAAGCCGAGCGCAGCTCGAATGCCGAGTTGACCGAGCGGGTGCGCGCCCTGCGCGAGCGCCAGGATACGGCGATTTCCGGGCTGGAGCGGCGGCTTGCCCGCGCGACCGAGCAACTCGACGCGCAGGGTCTGGAGCTGCGGCGCATGAAGAAGGCCAACGCCGAACTCATGGAGGTGACCCGCGAATTGCGCGCCGGCAGTGCGGACACCGCATCCGAGGCCGACCTGCTCAGTCGCTCGATGAGCGCCGAACTCGAGGCGCTGCGCGCCGAACGCCGCGCCGAAGCCGCCGAGATGGAAGAGATTCTCGCCGCGCTGGACCCGCTGATCACGGAGGCCGAAAATGCCTGAGCACACCATCACCGTCGGCGGCAAGGAATTCCGGGTGGCCTGTCAGGATGGCGAGGAGCATTTCCTGGAAGCTGCCGCGAAGATGCTGGACACCGAGGCGCAGAATCTCCTGCATCAGATCGGCCGGCTGCCGGAGGCGCGGATGCTGCTGATGGCCGGGCTGATGCTGGCCGATCGCACCGCCGCGCTCGAGGATCAGCTGCGCGAGGCGCGCGCACAGCAGGCCGAGACCGAAGCTGCGCTGCAGGCCCTGCGCGCCAAGCCGGAACGCATCGAGGTGCCGTCGATCCCGCCGCATCTGACCGACTCGCTGGCGGAAATGGCCGCGCGCGCCGAAGCCGTGGCCGAACGGCTCGAGGAAAACACCGGCAATGGCCCGGCGGGCGGCAGCCCCGATCCATAGGGCGGGCCGCGATGCGGCGTCCGCCTGCTCGGCCCTGTTCTCCCGATCGCGGCTCCGCCGGCCAAGCTCACGACCCGGCCGTGCGCGGTCGGGGAATGCGGCGGCAGGGCCGCAGCGGCGGCATCAGGCCGCCCCGGCTGTCTGCACCAGCTGATCACGTACCGTGGTGGTCAGCTCCTCGAGCGAGAAGGGCTTGGGCAGGAAGACGGCATTGGGAATGTCGTCGCGCGCATCCGTAAGGGCTGCTTCGGCATAGCCGGAAACGAACACCACGCGGACATCGGGCCGCTGGCGGAGCGCCTCGCGCACCCAGCTCGGCCCGTCCATGCCCGGCATGATCAGATCGGTCACGAACAGATCGACCTGCAGCGTCTCATCGGCGAGGATCGCGAGCGCGTCCTCCGCATCCTCGGCCTCCAGAACGGTGAAACCGCGGATCCGCAGGGCGCGGGCGGCGAAGGCGCGGACCGGGGCTTCGTCCTCGACCAGCAGGATCACGGCATCGGCGACGGCCGCTTGCGCCTGCGCATCCTGCGCCCGCGTATCCGCTGGCGGACCCGCGGCGTCGAATGCCGGGGAATGGGCGGGGAAATAGAGCGTGAAGGTTGCCCCGCGCCCCGGCTCGCTGTCGGCGAAGATGAAGCCGCCGCTCTGCTTGGTGATGCCGTAGGCGGTCGACAGCCCGAGACCGGTGCCTTCGCCGGCGCGCTTGGTGGTGAAGAAGGGCTCGAACAGCTTGCCGACATTCTCGGGCGCGATGCCGGGGCCGCCATCCTGCACCCTGATCACCGCATACTCGCCCGCCGGAACCACGGCCCGGTCGCGCCGCAGATCGTCGGCGAGGGTTTGCGCCTCGGTCACGATGCGGATTTCGCCGCCTTGCGGCATGGCATCGCGTGCATTGACCACGAGGTTGACGATCACTTGCTCGAACTGGCGCTTGTCGGCGCGGATGCTGATCGGGGCGGCGTTCTGTTCGAGGCTCAGCTTGACCCGTTCACCGACCAGCCGGTCGAGGAGGTGGCCCAGATCCGCAAGCGCGTCACGCAGATCGATGACCTGCGGCTTGAGCGTCTGCTTTCGCGAAAAGGCCAGGAGCTGGCCGACAAGGCTGGCTGCGCGATTGGCGTTGTGGTGGATCTGCGCAAGCTCGGCATAGTCAGGGTCGTCGCTGTCATGGCGCAGCAGCAGCAGGTCGCAATGTCCGAGGATCGCGGTCAGCAGGTTGTTGAAGTCATGCGCGACCCCCCCGGCGAGCTGGCCGATCGCGTGCATCTTCTGGCTCTGGACGAACTTCGCCTCCAGGCTCTTGAGTTCGGTCGCATCGCTGAGCACCGCGACAAGGCCGGGTTCGGCGCCATCCGCGACCCGGCGAAGCGTGACCTGAACGAACTGTTCGGCCCCGGCATGGGCCGCGCGCAGAACTTCGGGGCGGTCCAGCGCGCGGCCGGCCATCGCGTCGGCGAGCCAGTCATCGACCGACCGGCCGAGATCCTCGACAAGATCGGCAAACCGCAACCCGTCGCGCTCAGGCGCCTTCAGCAGGGCACGCGCCTCGCGGTTGATCGCCGTGACCTCTCCCGTCGCGGACAGGCGCAGCAGCGGCACCGGAACCCTGTCGAAATCCGACGCTGCGGCGACGGGGGCGACAGGGTCGCCCCCGCAAGCGGTTTCGGGGGCCGGCAGCAGATAGACCTCGCGCCGTCCGCCCGATCCGGCAATATCCACGTAGATCGCGGGCATCGGGCCCTCCGCCGTGGCGATTCGCGCCGCATGCCCCGAGCGCGGCACCTCGTCGGCGAAGAGCTGGTCGAGTGTCCTGAGGCGCGTTCCGACAAAACGGCGCATCGCTTCGTTCATGAACAGCACCGCCCCCGAACTGCCCGCCGTCAGCATCGGAAGGCCAAGCGCGTCGGCGCCGTTCTGCATGGCGTTGCGGTCGCCGATTTCCTCCAGCCGCCACATGTAGTCACCCGCATCCAGCCGATGCACCGAAAGGCGCACATGTCCGCGTCGCGTCACGACGTCCTCGCGCGCCACCCCGTTTATGCGTGCCCTTTCCTGGAGCCGGAACAAAGTCGCCGAGGGGCTGGCAAAGCAGTCGCGCAGGGCGCGCGCGATCGGGCGTTGCCGCTGTTCGCCGAAGCGCTGCAGCGCCGCACGATTCTGATACCCGATTTCCCCGTCGGCATCGGTGGTCAGGCAGGCGGCGGCATCCTGGCCGACAAAGTCATTGAGCCGCGCGCGCAGGGTCGCGTCGCCGCGCCGGCGCAGGAACACCAACGCGTGCAACAGCCCGGCAAGCGCGAGCAACCCCCCGCCCGCCGCCAGCAGGACCAGCGTCAGCGATGGCTGCGGCACGACCAGCGCGGCGCCTGCCGTGACCGCCCCGAGCCCGATCAGTGCGCGTGCGCCGGGCAGCAGCCGTTCGGCGGTATGGGTCAGGGGCTGGGGCGGAAGGGTCGAGATGCTCACGTCACTGGCCTTGCTGCGGTTCGGCTGCCCCATCATTCTCCGCGAAGCGTTAAATCGCGTTTAACGGGAAACGGGGCCTGCCGGTGACAGCCTTGGCGCGCCGTCCGCGCGGGTCAAGACGGCGCAGAAGAATCCGTCGCCGCCATCGAGCGGAGTGAAGCGCAGCCGCCACGTGCAGCGCCAGCCCGGCCAGCGCGCGCAAAAGCCGTCGATCTGTCCGTCATTCTCCGACGTCAGCAATGAACAGGTGACATAGGCCAGCGCCCCGCCGGGCCCAACCAGGGCGGCGGCCTCGTCCAGGATCTGCGCCTGAGTCCGGCGCAGTTCCTGCAGGCGCTGCGCTGTCAGCGTCCACTTGAAGCCCGGCGCGCGGCGCCAACTGCCGCTGCCCGAGCAGGGCACATCGGTCACCACCAGCCCGAACGGCGCCCGCGCGGCGATCTGCGCCGGCGACACCGGGATGATCGGGGTGCCGGCGCGCGCGGCCCGCGCGGCGATGTCGCGCATACGCGCGGGATCTGCGTCATGGGCCAGGACCGGATCGGCACCGCGCGCGGCGAGGGCAAGCGCCTTGCCGCCACCGCCGGCACAATAGTCGAGGACCGCGCCGGTGGCGGGCAGGGGCAGCGCCTCCACGACCGCCTGCGAGGCGGCATCCTGCAACTCCACAAGGCCCTCGCGATAAGCGGCGGCCGCGCGCAGCCGGCGGGCATTCGCCGTCACTTCCAACGCCGTGGAAGCGAGTGCGCAGGGGCGCGATTCGATGCCGTCATCCAGCAGGCGAGCCTGCGCCCGCGCCAGGTCGCAGCGCGCCCGGTTGACCCGCAGGAAAACCGGCGCGCGCGCGCGCAGCGCGTCCATGACGGGCGCGAAATCCGCTCCCAGGCTGGCGCGCAGCTCGGGCGCCAGCCAGTCCGGGCAATCCAGGGCAACGGTTTCCGACATCTGCACCGGAGCGGCGAGATGGGCGCGCTCATCCGCCGTGAGCGGGGCAGGGGCATGACGCCCACCGTCGAACAGCGCCGGAATATCGGCCTGCGCCGCCCGCATGAGGCCCAGCATGAGCCCGCGACCGTCGCTGCCACCACCCAGCGCGGCACAGGACCGGCGCCGGCGCAATGCGTCGAAGACATGGTCGCGCAACGCGGCACGGTCCTTCGAGCCGGCGAAGCGATGCGCCCGGCCCCAGGTCGTGAGCGCCTTTTCGGGGGCGGTGCCGGCGTTGATGCTGTCCAGCACCTCGATCGCGGCGGCGATGCGCGCGGCCGGGGTCATCGCCGCCTCCCGGCGTGATCGCCTACAGCAGCAGCGTCACGCCCATCATCGCCGCGAAGGCCAGCGTGGTGACCGTGCCGATGGACTCGGTCCCCGTATCCTTGTTCGCCTCGGGCAGGAGCTCGGCGAACACCATCCACAGCATCGCCCCCGCCGCCAGCCCCAGCCCGACCGGAAGCCAGGGCTGAAACGCCATCACGAACATGAAGGCAGGCACCGCCAGAAGCGGTTGCGGCAGGCTGGAAAAGATCGCCCACAGCGCCGCACGCAACACCGTGACGCCACGCGGCACGAGGATCAGCGCGATCGCCAGCCCCTCGGGCACGTTGTGCAGCGCGATCGCGACGGTCAGGAAGTCGCCCAGCTCGCGCCCGCCGCCATAGCCCACCCCGACGCCGATCCCCTCGGCGAAGGAATGCACCGTCATCACCCCGACGATCAGCACCATCTTCACCGCATCGGCACCCTGCGCCTGCACGATCGAGAGGTTGCCATTGCCATCGAGCCAGCGCTTGGCAAGCACGATGCCGACAACCCCCGCCAGCACCCCGCCCAGCGTTCGCAGCGGGCCGAAGGCAAAGCCCTCCTGCACCAGGCTGAAACTCGCCGCCAGCATCAGCCCCGCCGCGAGCGCGTTGCCCAGGCCGAGCCAGCGGCCGTTTCGCGCCCCGCGCAGCAGCAGCGGCAGCGCCCCCAGACCGGTCGCCAGCGCCGTGATAAGCGCGGCCACGAAGACCAGGGGGATGGTGGGGTCCGACATGCTGGCTGGCGCTCCGGCTGGCTGGCATCAGCAGATTAGAATAATTCCAGAAAGGGTCAAGCGGCATGCGGTCGCTCCGCGGGTGCGGTCCGGGCACACGTCACGCGCCGGGTGCCCGGCGCGGGCGCAGTGGTGGCGTCACGGCGGCCGCGAAGGCCCAGCCGACCACGAATCCGCCCAGATGCGCCTCCCAGGCCAGAAGCCCGGACAACGCCACATAGAGCAGCACGTTGAGCAGCACCAGCCCGACCAGCTGCCGCCAGAGCGGCCCCA
>CAZMBT010000115.1:0-6802 GCA_964564395.1 uncultured Alkalilacustris sp. | reverse complement strand
TTTCGCCGCCTCAAGCACAAGACGCAGGTCTTCGTCGAGCATGAGGGCGACTACTACCGCACCCGGCTGACGCATTCCATCGAGGTCGCGCAGGTGGCACGCACCATCGCCGGGGTGCTGGAGCTGAACACCGATCTGGCCGAGGCGGTGGCGCTGGCACATGACCTGGGGCATGCCCCCTTCGGCCATGTCGGAGAGGAGGCGCTGGCCGCGAGCATGGCCCCGTACGGAGGCTTCGATCACAACGCGCAGGCGCTGCGCATCGTCACCACGCTGGAACGTCACTACGCCGAATTCGACGGGCTGAACCTGACCTGGGAGGCGCTGGAGGGGCTGGCCAAGCATAACGGCCCGGTTCACCCGCCGCTGCCATACGCGCTGGACGAGTACAACGCGCTGCACGATCTGGAGCTGCACAGCCATGCCGGCGCCGAGGCGCAGATCGCGGCCATCGCCGATGACGTCGCCTACAACCACCACGACCTGCAGGACGGGCTGCGCGCCGGGCTGTTCGACGATGTGGCCCTGATGGCGCTGCCCGTGGTGGGGCCGGCCTACCGCGCGGTCGATGACCGCTATCCCGGCCTCGCGCCCGAACGGCGGCGCCACGAGGCGCTGCGCCGTGTTTTCGGCGCCATGGTCGAGGACGTGATCGCCGCGACACGGGCGCGCCTGTCCGCGCTGGCGCCGCGCAGCGCGCGGGATGTGCGCGCTGCCGACGCGCCGGTTGCCGGGTTCTCCGACGAATTCGCGCGCGAGATCGGGGCGTTGCGCGCATTCCTCTATGAGCGGATGTATCGTGCGCCACCGGTGATGCTTGAGCGTGCGCGCGCCACGAAGGTGGTCGGCGATCTGTTCGATCACTTCATGGCCGAGCCTGCGGCACTGCCCGCGCCGTGGCGCGACGACTTGTCCGCGCCGCGCGCAGAGGCGCAGGCCGCAACCGGGCAGGAGGGGCACCCCGTCCGCGCCGCCCGGGCGCGCGTCGTTGCGGATTATGTGGCCGGGATGACCGACCGCTTCGCGCTGCAGACGCATGCCGCACTGTTCGACTGACCGCGCCGCCTGCGCCGGCGTGTTGACCCGCCGCCGCGCCGTGGTAAACCCCGCGCTCAGCAAAGGATGATGCGGATGAACCTGTTTACCGAGATTCACGCGGCGGTCTGCGATGCCCTGGCCGCAATGCAGGCCGAGGGCGCGTTGCCGGCGCAGCTTGCGCTGGACAATGTCACGGTCGAACCGCCGCGCGACCCGGCGCATGGTGACATGGCCACGAATGCGGCGATGGTGCTGGCCAAACCGGCCGGGATGAAGCCGCGCGACATCGCCACCGCGCTGGCCGAACGGCTGGCGGCGGATCCGCGCATCGACCGCGCCGAGGTGGCGGGGCCGGGATTCCTGAATCTGCGGCTGTCGCCGGCGTCCTGGCAGGGATTGCTGGGCGCGGTTCTGGAACAGGGCCGCGATTTCGGCCGCTCGACCCGCGGGCAGGGCAGGCGGGTCAATGTCGAGTTCGTCTCCGCCAACCCCACCGGGCCGATGCATGTGGGCCACACCCGCGGCGCGGTGTTCGGCGACGCGCTTGCAAGCTTGCTGCAGTATGCCGGCTATGACGTCACGCGCGAGTATTACATCAATGACGGCGGCGCGCAGGTCGATGTGCTGGCGCGGTCGGCCTATGAACGCTACCGCGAGGCGCATGGCCTTGACCCGCAGATCGCCGAAGGGCTGTATCCCGGCGATTACCTGATCCCGGTGGGCGCGGCGCTCAAGGAGCGCTTCGGCGACACGCTTCTTGAGCGTCCCGAAACCGAGTGGCTGGACACCGTGCGCGCGTTCGCGACCGAGGCGATGATGCGCAGGATCAGCGACGATCTCGCCGCGCTCGGGGTCGAGATGGATGTCTACTTCTCCGAGAAGTCGCTTTACGGCACCGGGCGCATCGAGGCCGCGATCGACAGCCTGGCGCAGAAGGACCTGATCTATCGCGGCGTGCTGGAGCCACCCAAGGGCAAGGCCCCCGAAGACTGGGAGCCGCGCGAGCAGACGCTGTTTCGCGCCACCGCCCACGGCGACGACGTGGATCGGCCGCTGGTGAAATCGGATGGCGGATGGACCTATTTCGCGCCCGACATCGCCTATCACCATGACAAGATCGAACGCGGTTTCGACCTGCTCATCGACGTTTTCGGCGCCGATCACGGCGGCTATGTCAAGCGCATGAAGGCGGCGGTGTCGGCGCTGTCGGACGGGCGCGTGCCGCTCGAGGTCAAGCTGATGCAGCTCGTGCGGCTCTACAAGGGCGGCGCGCCGCTGAAGATGTCGAAACGCGCCGGCACCTTCGTCACCCTGCGCGACGTGATCGAGGAGGTCGGCGCCGATGTGACCCGCTTCGTCATGCTGACCCGGCGCAACGATGCGCCGCTCGACTTCGATTTCGACAAGGTGCTGGAACAGTCCAAGGACAACCCGGTCTTTTACGTGCAGTATGCGCATGCCCGCATCTGCTCGGTGCTGCGCAAGGCGCGCGAGGCCGGGCTCGATGTGGAGGATGCGGATCTGGCGCGCGCCGATCTGGCGCTTCTGGGCCACGAGTCCGAGCTTGCCCTGATCAAGCGGATCGCGGAATGGCCGCGCCAGGTCGAGACCGCAGCCCAGACCAGCGAACCGCACCGCGTCGCGTTCTACCTGCACGATCTGGCCTCCGACCTGCACGCGCACTGGAATCGCGGCAATGACGATGCGTCGCTGCGCTTTCTGCAGGAGGGTGCCCCGCAGGCCAGCCAGGCCAAAATCGCCCTCGCCCGTGCCGTCGCGGTTGTCATTTCCGCCGGTCTTGGTATCCTTGGGGTGCGCCCGGTAGAGGAAATGCGCTGACCAAGGCGCCCCGCCGGGCCGTGACGAGCAGTCCAGGCAAGAAGGCCGCGCGACGCACAGGCGCGGTACATGGGGCAGAACATGACAGAGCATTCTCCCGACGGGACGGCGCATGCGCGCAGCGCGCGCTGGCGCATGGTGGTCAACGGGTCCGGCGCGGTGGTGTCGGTCTCGCTGGTGGCGGCGCTCATCGTATGGGGCGGGGAGCTTTTCATGCGCGATGTCAGCGGTGTGCCTGTGGTGCGGGCGATCGAAGGCCCGGCACGCGTGGCGCCCGAAACACCCGGCGGTGAGCAGGTCGCCTATCAGGGGCTGGCCGTGAACGCTGTCGCCGAGCGCGGTGCCGAGGACACGATGCCCGAGCGCCTCGTGCTCGCGCCGCCGCCGCTCGCGCTCGATGACGATGTCGCGCCCGCGGCCACGCTGCGCGACGCTGTGGCGCGCACAACGGATCCGGACCGGGCACCATCGGACGAGGCCGCCGCCGATGGCAGCGAGGACGACGCGATCATCGCCGCCGCGATGCGCAGCGCCAGCAACGCGGTGTCGGGCCGGGCCCTCGACGACGATGCCGGGTCCAGTGCGAACAGCGCCGCGCCGGAAGGCGCCGAGACCTCCTCGACCGAAATTGCCGGCCCGGGGCCGCGGCGCTCGCCGCGCCCCCCGGCGCGCCCCGAGCAGGACCTCGTCGCGCAGGCCACCGCCAACGCGACATCAATGACCGCGCAGCGCCAGGTCGAGATCGACGCCGACACGCTGGACAGCGGGACGCGGCTGGTGCAGGTCGGCGCCTTCGAGGAGGTCGACATCGCGCGCGAGGAATGGCGCCGGCTTGCCCGGCGTTTCGAGGTTCATCTGGAGGACAAGCAGCGCGTGATCCAGCCCACGCAGCAAAGCGGGCGCGACTTCTACCGTCTGCGCGTGCACGGCTTCGCGGATGACGCCGAGGCGCGCCGCTTCTGCGCGGTGCTGATCGCGGAAAACGAGGACTGCATACCCGTTCTGCTGCGCTGATGGCAACGGGCGCCACGATCTTCGGATGTGCCGGACCGCGGCTGAACGTGCATGAGCGCGCCTTCTTCACGCGGGCCGATCCCTGGGGCTTCATCCTGTTTGCCCGGAACGTGCAGAACCCCGCGCAGTTGCAGGGGCTGACCGCCGAGCTGCGCGCGACGGTCGGGCGCGATGCGCCGGTGCTGATCGACCAGGAGGGCGGGCGCGTTCAGCGACTCGGCCCGCCACAATGGCGCGACTGGACGCCGCCGCTGGATTTCGCGCGCAGCACCGGCGCGGCCGCGCCGCGGGCGTTCCATCTGCGCTACAGGATCATCGCCGAGGAGCTTCGCAACGTCGGCATCGATGTCAACTGTGCCCCGCTTGCCGATATCGCGACCGCGACGACGCATGCCTTTCTGCGCGACCGCTGCTACGGCACCGATGCCGCGCAGGTGGTGGCACGCGCGCGCGCCGTGGCTCAGGGGTTGCTGGCGGGGGGCGTGCTGCCGGTGCTCAAGCATATTCCCGGCCATGGCCGGGCCGGAAGCGACAGCCATGCCGAACTGCCGCTCGTCACCGCCGATGCCGAGACGCTGCGCGCCACGGATTTCGTGCCGTTCCGGGCGCTGGCGGATCTGCCGATGGCGATGACGGCGCATGTGGTGTACGGGGCGCTTGATACCGGCGGAGCGGCCACGCTCTCACCGGTGCTGGTGGATATCATGCGCCGCGATATCGGCTTCGAGGGCCTGTTGATGACCGATGATATCGGCATGGGCGCCCTGCGCGGCAGCATGGCCGCGCGCAGCCGCACGGCGTTGAAAGCGGGGTGCGACATCATCCTGCACTGCAGCGGCGTCCTGTCCGAGATGGAGGACGTCGCCGCGGCGGCGGGCACGCTGGGACCGCGCGCCGCGCGGCGAGCAGACGCCGCCCTTGCGGCGCGGCGCGACGCCGAGCCGGTTGACATCGCCGGGCTGGAAGCCGAGCTTGAGGCATTGATGAACGGCGAAGGCGATGGCTGAAGACGGCACGCAGTCCGACGGCAAGCAGACCCCGCCCGGCGTTGCCGAGCGCATGGCGGCCGAAGCGCTGATCGTCGATGTCGATGGCTTCGAGGGGCCGCTCGATGTGCTGTTGTCGCTGTCGCGCAGTCAGAAGGTGGATCTGCGCCGTATCTCCGTGCTGCAGCTGGCCGAGCAGTATCTGGGCTTTGTCGGCCATGCCCGCTCCCTGCGCATCGAGCTGGCGGCCGATTATCTCGTGATGGCGGCGTGGCTGGCCTATCTGAAATCGCGCCTGCTGCTGCCGCCGGACCCGGCCGATGACGGGCCCAGCGGCGCCGAGATGGCCGCGCATCTGGCGTTTCAGCTGGAACGGCTGCAGGCCATGCGCGAGGCGGGCGAACGGCTGCTCGCGCGTCCGCGCAAGGGGCGCGACGTCTTTGCGCGCGGCATGCCCGAGCGCGCGTCGCGCAACCGCTCGCTGCGCTACGAGGCCAGTTTGCTGGACCTGATGCGTGCTTATGCGCGGCTGCGCACGCGCGACGAGTTCCGCCCCTATGCGTTCGATCGCACCGAGATATTCGCGCCGGAGGCCGCGCTGGACCGGCTGCGCGGGCTTGTCGGCCATGTGCCGGACTGGCGCACCCTCGAAAGCTTCCTGCCGCCCGAGTGGCGGCAGGATCCGGCGCGGCGTCGCTCGGCCACGGCTTCGACCTTCGCTGCCGCGCTCGAACTGGCGCGCACCGGTGCCGTGCAGCTGCGCCAGGACACGACCTTCGCCCCCATCGAGATGCGGCCGCGGCGATGACGGCGGGGGCGCAGGACGACACCGCACGCGAGGGCACCGCGACGACGCCTGGCAGCGACGCGCCCGATACGCTGTTCGGCCCGCCGCCCATGCCCGAGCAGGAACGCATGGTCGAGGCCCTGCTCTTTGCCAGCGCGGAGCCCATGACCTCGGCGCAGATGGGCGCGCGCATGCCGCGCGGCTGCGACCCGGCCGAGGCGGTGCAGCGGCTGCGTCAGCGTTATGCCGGGCGCGGGGTCGAGCTGGTGCGGGTGGGTCAGGCCTGGGCGCTGCGCACCGCGCCGGATCTGGGCTTTCTGATGCATCACGAGGTGGTGGAGACGCGCAAGCTGTCGCGCGCCGCGCTGGAGACGCTGGCCATCATCGCCTATCATCAGCCGGTGACGCGCGCAGAGATCGAGGAGATTCGCGGCGTCGCGGTGTCGCGCGGCACCGTGGATCAGCTGCTGGAGCTGGACTGGATCCGCTTCGGACGCCGCCGCATGACACCGGGACGGCCGGTGACATTCGTCGTCACCGAGGCGTTTCTGGACCATTTCGGGCTGGAATCGTCGCGCGATCTGCCCGGCCTCGCCGAATTGCGCGCCGCCGGCCTTCTGGACAGCCGGCCGCCTCCCGCCGGCAGCGACGCCGCGCGCTCCGACAGTGATGACGAAGACGACACGCCCCGGGACGGGCAGAGCGAACTTTTCGAGGACTGAGACATGAACCGAATGATCAGCATGGTGATCCGCATCTTCATCGCCCAAGTGATGCGCCGTGGCATAAGCCGCGGCCTCGGCGGCATGATGGGTGGCGGGCGCAGGGGCGGCGGCGGTCAGCGCCAGCGCCTCGACGATCGTGGGCAGCGCGCGCGATCGGACACAGCGTCCGAAAAGCCGCCCGCCGACCGCGTCAGCGACGCGCCGCCGCCGCAGCCGCGTCGGCGTGACGACGACCGGGCCGACCCCTCCGCATCCGATCCCGGCAGATCCGACGCCGACCGGTAGGGGCGACGGCGGATTGATGGTCCGTTCGATCCCAGCGCGCGGGCAGCGAGATGATGGCCGGGCTGAACCGTGCCGCCCTGCGCCGCCCTTCGGCGGCGCGCGGCCGGGCCCAACGGGATGACCCGCCG
>CAZMBT010000114.1:0-6806 GCA_964564395.1 uncultured Alkalilacustris sp. | reverse complement strand
ACCAGCTTCGACATCGAGATGGCGCGGGCGGCCGGGCTGCGCAGCATCGGCGTCGCCTGGGGGTATCACGGTGCACAACGGCTGACAGCGGCCGGCGCGGATGTCGTGGTCCCCGATATGGATGCGCTGTGTGGCGAACTGCTGTCGCGCAAGAGGGTGACATCATGAAGGAGTGGGCACGCAAGCGGTTCTGGACACAGGCAACCGCCGCCGAGCAGGACGACAGATATACCGTGCAGCTCGACGGGCGCACCGTGCGCACGCCCGCAAAGGCACCACTGATTCTTCCGACGCGGGCGCTGGCCGAGGCCGTTGCCGCCGAATGGGACGCGCAGAGCGGCATTATCGACCCGGCTGCGATGCCGCTGACCCGGGCCGCGAATGCCGCGCTCGACCGGGTCGCGCATGCCCATGACGACGTCGTCGCGATGCTGGCCGATTACGCCGAGTCCGACCTGCTGTGCCATCGCGCCGAAACCCCGCACGAGCTGCGCGCCGCACAGGACGCCGCCTGGGACCCGCTTCTGCGCTGGGCGGCGACGGATCTGAACGTTTCGCTGCAGGTCACGACGGGGATTATGCCCGTTTCGCAGCCCGTATCCGCCACCCGCGCGCTGCGCGACCGGGTTGCCGCCTGCGAAGCGTTCGAACTGACAGCGCTGCACGATCTGGTGATCATGTCCGGATCTCTGATCATCGGGCTGGCCGTCCTGGAGGATCACGCGCGCGCCGAACAGCTATGGCCGCTGTCGCGCATCGAGGAGAACTGGCAGGCAAAGCAATGGGGAACCGACCCGGAGGCGTCGGCGCGGGCCGAGGACAGGCGCAGCGCCTTTGTGCAGGCGGAGCGCTTTCTCCACCTTCTGCGCGACACGGCCGCGGGCCGCCGGCAGCCTTGACCGCCGCCAGGTGATCGGCGATTGATCGCGCAACGTCACGGTTCGCAAGGTGCTGGGTAAGTGGGACAAGACATGGCGGCCCGGAAACCGGCCGCACAGCACGAGGAGAGCGCATGATGAAGCGGCTGATCCCTGGCGTCATCCTGACCGTGGCCACGCTGGCCGAGAGCACCGCCGTCGCCTCGACCCTGGAGGAGGTGGCGCAGCGCGGCGAGCTGGTCTGCGGGGTCGCGCCCGCCCTGCCCGGCTTTTCGACGCAGGATGCGAATGAGGTGTGGCAGGGCTTCGATGTGGCGCTGTGCCGGGCGGTCGCCGCCGCGGTCCTGGCCGATCCGATGGCGGTGCGCTTCGTCCCGGCAACGGGACAGGATCGCTTCGAGCTGCTGCAGAACGGCGAGATCGATCTGCTGGCACGAAACCTGAGCCGGAGCTTCGACACCGAGGTGAGTCGCGGCATCGCCTTTGCAGGTGTCAGCTTTCACGATGCGCAGGGCTTCATGGCCCATCGCGACACCGGCATTACGGCGGCCGCTGATCTCGAGGATGCAGCGATATGCGTCGAGGCAGGCACAGCCGCGCAGGCCCGGCTCGGCGAATACCTGAACCGCAACAATCTTGCGTATGACGCGGTTGACGTGGAGTCGCACGTCTCCGGGCGCGATCGGTATCGCGCGCGCGATTGCGATGTCGTTGCCGCGTCAACCTCCACGCTTGCGGCGATGCGGGCGGGATTCGGCGATCCGGATGCGCATGTCATCCTATCCGAAACCATATCGAGGGACAGCTTCGGCCCGGCGGTGCGGGACGGTGACACCGGGTGGAAGGCGGTAGTGCGCTGGGTGCTTTTCGCGCTCATCGCAGCGGAAGAACTGGGCGTGACATCGGCCAATCTCGACGACCTCAGTGACGCGTCGGAAAACCGCGAGATCATCAATCTGCTAGGCGGCGAAGGGGGGTTCGGCGAGCGGTTGGGCCTCGACGCGGCATGGGCGCAGCGCGCAATCGCGGCGGGCGGCAACTACGGTGAGATATTCGCGTCGCATATCGGCGAACAGACACCCATTGGCCTGGCGCGCGGCCTCAACGCGCAATGGACCGATGGCGGGCTCATCTACGCGATGCCTTTCCGCTGACCGAAGGGCATTCGCGAGTGCCGCCTCAGCCCGCGGCGAGGTCGCGCGGGGTCACGAAGTCGGTCACCACGCCCGCCCCGAAATGCACCTGACCCCAGTCTTCGGCGTCGATTGCGGCGACAAGGGTGGCCCCGGTCGGGTAACGCGCGAAGTCCGGATGCGCGGGTGGGGTCGCGACGATCCGGCCTGCAAATTCGGCGATCCCCGGATTATGCCCGACCATCGCGACGACACGACCCGTCGCCGTGCGCAACGCGCTGAGCATCGTCTTGGGCGCCGCATGATAAAGCGACGCCATGACGCGCAGTCGAACCGGTGACGGCAACTCCGCTGATATGTGGGCCCAGGTCTCGCGGGCCCGCACCGCGCTGGAAACCAGCGCCAGATCCGGCTGATACGGCGTTGCGGCCAGCCATCTCCCGACCCGGTCGGCGGCATCGCGGCCACGTGCATTGAGCGGCCGATCATGATCATCCATGAGCGGGTCGGTCCAGGACGACTTGGCGTGCCGCGACAGAACGAGAAACAGGGTCATGCGCCGCGCAAGAAATGCTGCATGTGATAGGCCGATTGGTCCGCTTGACGCGCATGCCCACGGCTCACCGGACAGCTGCGCCGCACGATGCACCCGCCCGTCAGGCAATCAGAGCCATCCGGCGTTTCCAGAAAGGCCCGGCAGGCCGGCACATCATAGCCTGACGGATCCAGTGCGCCCACCGGGCAGGCCGTCCGGCAGGGCTGATCGGCGCATCGGGCACAAGGCCCCTGTTGCGGCATTGCGGGCAGGGTCAGCACGTCAGTCAGAACCAGCGCGCCGCGAAACGACATCCACAACCCCGCGGTCTGATGTACCAGGAGCCCGACCGGGGATCGCCACGCCCGACCGCTGCGCAGCGCCCACCGATGGAACGGCAGCCAGGGCGGACCCGAGAACGGATACACGGCCTGCCCCGCGAAGCGCGTGGCAAGCGCCCCGATGACACGCTGCGACCAGCGATCCAGCGGATCGGGCCGGCCATCCGCGAACTCGGCACTGACCCGCAGATGTGTCCAGAAACCAGGCTCCAGCGGACCCAGAAGCAACAGCGTGCCCGCCTTGACCGCGCCGATGGCCGGAACCGCGTCGTCCGCCGTGGGATGAAAACCGCCCAGGATTTCAAGCTGTGACCCGGCCGCCGCGCGCGCTATGGCGTCGAAATCCGCCACCCGGTCAGCCGGCAGCCGCGCGGCCCGGCGCCCGAATCAGGCTTCCCGCGCCATGTTCCGTGAACAGCTCCAGCAGGCAGGCATTGGGCGCACGGCCATCGAGGATGACAACGGCCCGAACACCGCCTTCGATCGCGGCCAGCGCCGTCTCGGTCTTCGGGATCATGCCGCCGGCGATGATCCCCTCCTGCGTGAGGGTGCGGACCTGCTCCGGCGTGAGCTCGGTTACCACCTCCCCGGATGCGTCGCGCACCCCGTCCACATCCGTCAAAAGCAGCAGGCGATCCGCCCGCAAAGCCGCCGCGATGGCGCCCGCGGCAGTATCGCCATTGACGTTCAGTGTCTCGCCCGGCGCAAATCCGGCGCCCAGCGGCGCCACGACCGGGATCATCCCCGACTCGAACAAACGGCTGAGCACGGCCGGATTCATCTCGGCGGGGCGGCCGACGAAACCCAGCTCGGGGTCGTCGCGCTCGCACCGCATCAACCCGGCATCCTTGCCCGACAGCCCGACCGCGCGCCCGCCCTGTTCGTTGATCGCCTGAACGATCCGCTTGTTGACGAGACCGGACAAAACCATCTCGACGACCTCGATGGTTTCAAGGTCGGTAACACGCTTGCCGCGCACGAACCGCGATGTCACCCCGAGCCGCGCCAGCGTCTCGTTGATCATCGGCCCGCCGCCATGCACGATCACCGGGTTGACGCCGACCTGACGCATCAGGACCACATCGCGGGCAAAGCTGGCCATCGCTTCCTGATCACCCATCGCGTTGCCGCCGAACTTGATCACGACGATCGCCCCGGTATAGCGCTGCAGATAGGGCAGCGCCTCGGACAGGGTGCGTGCGGTAGCGATCCAGTCTCGTGACATTCCGGTCTGCTTCTTCATGGCGGGATCCTGAACTTTGTCCCCTGTTAGCCGCTGCCACGCAGTCTGCCAAGGCCCGGCGAGCCGCGCCGCCGACCGGCCGATTCCCGCAACATCCATCACAAGCGGCGTGATCGGGCGCAGCAGGTCGTACCGGACGGGCCGCCGTCGCGTTGCAGGCTGAACAAAATGCCGGCAAGGCGGCAGGGAACGCTTGTGTGAAGCGTGAGTGAGGCTCGCGTGAAACCCCGCATACGCGTATCCCAACTACCTGCCAAACGGGCATTTTTCAGGCATCTCTCGCGGCCTCCACATTCGCGTGAACCCGGATACACGGGATGTATCCCTCCCTGTGAGCCGGCTTGTTTTGAATGTGTCTGCAGGAAGCTGCATCTTCAACTCACAACGAAACGCAAACCGCGACACACACCAAGGAAAGGCTCCAGCCATGAAACTGACCATCACCACGCTCGCCGCCGCCGCCCTCTTCTCCGGTTCCGCAATGGCGTCCATTCCCGGCGCGGGTGACCCGCTGCCCCGCGATGTCGCCGAAGGCGCAAAAGGTGGCTTTGCGTCCAGCGGTGTGACCACGATCGGCAATGTCGCCGACCGCTTTACCCCCCAGGACCGGGCCACGATGGGCAACAGCGGCAACGGCGAGGTCACGTTGTCGACCTTCTCCGCCCCGCAAAGCGACGCGGTGGACCCGACGCTCTACCGCTGACGCGGACAGGCATTCGCTGAAACTCGCTCCCTCGTGTCTCAGCGTAAGGCATGCGTCCCCTGACGGGGGCGCATGTCGCTTTTGGGGGTAGCCCGCTATTCGAGGCCGGCGATGATGGCGCGCAGGGTCGCGATCCCGTCCCCGCGTTGGGCGGATGTCAGCACCACCTCGGGAAACGCCGCAGGATGGGCGCGCAATTCCTCGCGCAACCGGCCCAGAACGGCCTCGAGATCTGACGCCTTGACCTTGTCGGTCTTCGTCAGCACGATCTGAAAGGTCACGGCCGCCTGGTCGAGCAGCGCGAGGATCTCGCGGTCCGGCGGTTTGACCCCGTGCCTGGCATCGATCAGCACGAAACTGCGCCGTAGTGATGCCCGCCCGGAAAGGTACGCCTTCAACAAGCGTTGCCATTTCTCGACGACCGGGCGCGGCGCCTTGGCATAACCGTATCCCGGAAGATCGACGAGATAATGATTCCCGCCCAGCAAGAAATAGTTGATTTCCTGCGTGCGTCCCGGCGTCCCCGAAGTGCGGGCCAGCGCCTTGCGGCCCGTCAAAGCGTTGATAAGGCTTGATTTCCCGACATTCGATCGGCCTGCGAAGCACACCTCGATCCGATCATCAGCCGGCAGGCCGTCGACAGCCACAACGCCCTTGAGAAAGTCGATGGGGCCCGCGAACAGCCTGCGTCCCTTCTCCGCAGCCTCGGCATCCGGGGCCGGTGCGGGGGCGAAAGGCAGCGTCATACCATCCGGACAGGCGCGCCGGAGTGCAGCGTCCCGCCTTCCACAACCCGTGCATACACGCCGAAATCAGCATGGTCATAAGCCCGCTCAAGCGCCTGCGGGATGTCGATATCCCGCCGCCCGGTCTCCGGATTTGCGCTGGTGGCGGCACAGCGCGTTATCCGCTCCTCGACACGCAGGCGCACATCGCCGATCTGCAGGTCGCGCCCCAGCAGGTCGAACTCCTCCCACGGGGCAAGCCCGTCGAGCCACAGATTGCCCCGAAACCGGTGCATGGACAAATCCGCACCGACGCGCTGTGAGAGCGCGCGCAGCGACGCCATGTTCAGCACCGCGACAAAGGGAGCCGGCGCATCGCTGAAGGGCTGCGCCGCATCGGCGCGGCGCAGCCCGACGGGCGCGGGTTTTTCGGCGGGCCAGAACGGTCGCACCCAGTCGGCAAGGCGCGCCCCGTCGTCGCTGTCATCCGGCGCGATCTGCAGGCTGCCCGCGCGCGGGTGCGTCAGAGTCAGCCGCAGGGTCTGCGGGTCCAGCCGAGCCTGTATCGCCATAAGCTCGGCCGCCACGACGCCGCGCAGGAACTGCGATTTGGGCAGCCACTGGCCGTCGGAATCCGCGCGGGTCTGCGCATGTGTCACCGCCCAGAGCCGGTCGAAAGGCAATGCCCGCCCGGCCGTCAACTCGACCGCCTCCAGCGGTTCGAAGCCGACCGACTTGACCGGATGCCGGCACAGATACGCGAGCGTCCAGGGCGCGACGCTCACGTCTTGTCCCGGTTCTTCCCGATCCCGATCGACGTCTTGATATTGCCGACGAGGTCCGGTGTCTGCCCGTTGAGCCGCATGATGAGATACTGCTGCGAGAAGGTGATCACGTTGTTGGCGATCCAGTAGAGCACCAGCCCGCTCGCGAAGTTGCCGAGCACGAACATGAACACCCAGGGCATCCAGTTGAAGATCATCGCCTGCGTCTTGTCGGGCGGCGCGGGGTTGAGCTTCATCTGCAGCCACATCGACACGCCGAGAAAGATCGGCAGAATCCCGATGAAGATCAGCGACAGGATCGAGCCCGGCTCCGGCGCGCCCCAGGGCAACAGCCCGAACAGGTTCATGATCGAGGACGGGTCCGGCGCCGAGAGGTCGCGGATCCAGCCGACCCAGGGTGCATGGCGCAACTCGAGCGTGACGAAGATCACCTTGTAGAGCGAGAAGAAGATCGGGATCTGCA
>CAZMBT010000113.1:0-6818 GCA_964564395.1 uncultured Alkalilacustris sp. | reverse complement strand
CGGCAACGTTCATGGATTATGCACTTCCGCGCGCCGATACTCTGCCCATGATACGCTTTACGACCGAGTCGGTGCCCTCCACCGCCAATCCGCTCGGAATGAAGGGGTGCGGCGAGGCCGGCACCGTCGGGGCCATCGCCGCGACGGCGAATGCAGTGCGCGACGCGCTGGCGCAGGCCGGGGTGGAGGAGGCCGAAATGCCCTTCACGCCGGGTCGGGTCTGGCAGATGATTCAGGAGGCGCGCGCTGGGGCTGCTTGACCGCATCAGTCGCATGTTTCGGCCCGATCGGGTCGAAACCCACTCTCCGGATCCGGGGCACCGGCGCGGGCGTGTCGATCATGTGATCATTCTGGACGGGACGATGTCCTCGCTCGAAGCCGATTGCATCTCGAACGCCGGGCTGACCTGTCGTCTGCTGACCGAACAGTTGCCGTCGCCCCGGCTCTCGGTGTTCTACGAATCGGGGATTCAGTGGCAGGAATGGCGCCAGACAGGCGATGTCATCACCGGCCGCGGCCTGAACCGGCAGATCCGCCGCGCCTACGGCTTTCTTGCCTCGCGGTATCGACCGGGCGACCGGATCTTTCTTATCGGGTATTCGCGCGGGGCATATGGCGCGCGCTCGCTGGCCGGGCTGATCGATCGGGTGGGGCTGTTGCGTCACGATGCGGCCAATGTGCGCAATATCCGGGTCGCGTGGCGCTATTATCAGCTTGGCGGCGCGCCGGAGACGGTGCAGGCCTTCCAGCAGGCGCATTGCCATGAAGACACTGATGTCGAGATGGTCGGCGTGTGGGACACGGTAAAGGCGCTGGGCCTGCGCCTGCCGGTTGTCTGGCGCTTCACCGAGCCGCGCCACGCCTTTCACAACCATCTGCTGGGGGCGCATATCCGCCACGGCTTTCAGGCGCTCGCGCTCGACGAGACGCGCAACGCTTATGCGCCGGTGCTGTGGCATACGCCCGACAGTTGGAACGGCCATGTCGAACAGATGTGGTTTCGCGGAAGCCACGGCGATGTCGGCGGCCATCTCCTGGGCGTCGAGCAAGCGCGCCCGCTCTCCAACATCCCGCTGGTCTGGATGCTTGAGCGTGCGGAGACCTGCGGCCTGCCGTTGCCGGCCGGGTGGCGGCAGCGCTTTCCATGCGACGTCGAGGCGCCGAGCGTCGGAACGTGGCGCGGCTGGAACAAGATCTTCCTGTCACGTACACGCCGCGTGGTCGGCTCCGATCGGTCCGAACGCATCCACCCCACGGCGCGCGATCATGTGCGGCGTGCGCGCATCCCCTTGCGCCCCGGGGCGGCGGCGCGCGTTCTGGACGATGCGGGGGTCAGCCCGACATGATCAGGCAGGTGGTACTGGCCGTCGCGTAGAGCTTGTCGTCTTCGACACCGCGCAGTTGCGCCTCGGCGATGCCGGTGGAGCGGCCGCAATGGCTGACCGTGGCGCGGGCCTCGATTTCCGTGCCCAACGGCAGCGCGCGCACGATGTTCACCTTGTATTCCAGCGTCGTATACCACGATCCACGCGGCACGAGCGTCATCACCGCGCATCCCATCGCGCTGTCGAGCAAGGTGCCGTACCAGCCGCCATGAACCGCGCCCATCGGGTTGGTGTGCGCGAAGGCGGGTGCACCGCGAAAGGCGACACAGCCTTCCGCGACATGGTGCAGGCGGTAGTTCATGATCTCCGATATGGTCGGCCGGGCGATCCGTCCCTCGAGCATGCCCTGCATGAATTCAAGCCCGGACATCGACAGCAGCGCGGCGCGGTCCGGAAGGTCCTGCGGACCCCGCGCCGTGAATTGTTGGCCCATATTCCTCACTCCCGATGGCGCGCCGATGCGGCCGCTGCGTGCGACCGATCTGCCATTCAGGGGCGGGATACTCAACCCGGTACCGGCATGCCGGCGCAGCAGCGCATTCGGCGAGGAGGGCGGTGCGGGCGGTTCAGGCGACCTGTTCGAGCGCAACGCGCGGCGTGATGCCGAGCGCGTGGCAGACCTCACGGGTCAGATGGGCCTTGTTGAGGGTGTAGAAGTGGATGTCTTCCACGCCTTCCCGGATGAGCCGGTCGCAAAGCTCGGTGCATTGCGCGGTCGCCAGCAGTTCCTCGCGCCCGTCGCGGCGGGCCTTCTCGAAAGCGTTGTCAAGCCAGGCGGGGATATGCGTGCCGCATTTGACGGCGAACTTGCGCACACCGGTCCAGTTCTCGATGGGAACGACGCCGGGGATCACGGGTTTGTCGATTCCGGCCTGCGTGCAGCGGTCGCGAAAGCGCAGGAAGGCTTCGGGGTCGAAGAAGAACTGCGTGATGGCCTCATCCGCTCCCGCATCAAACTTTCGCTTGAGCCAGTCGATATCGGCTTGCGCGTCGGCGGCCTCCGGATGGGGTTCGGGATAGGCCCCGACACGCAGTGTGAACTGCCCGGTCCCTGCCAGCGCCTCGATCAGCTCGACGGAATGTGCGAAACCCTCCGGGTGCGGGGTGAAGCGCTCGGTTCCGGCCGGGGCATCGCCGCGCAGCGCGACGATCTCATGCACGCCTGCCTCGGCATAGGCATTGGCGATCTCCAGCGTCTGCGCGCGGGTCGCGTCGACACAGGTCAGATGCGCCGCGACATTCAGCCCGAAGCTGCCGCCGATCGTGGTGACCGCTTCATGGGTCAGCTGCCGTGTGGTGCCGCCGGCGCCATAGGTCACGGAGACGAAGCGCGGGTCGAGCGGCGCCAGCGTATGAACCGTTTCCCACAGCCGGAAGCTGCCCTCCAGATTCTTGGGCGGGAAGAATTCGAAAGAAACGCGTGGTGCCTTCATGGGACCCTCCAGTTCGATCCGGACTTGTCGCATTTCCGGTTCCGTGAGACAAACTCATAATATTCAAGATCAGTATGAGTCCTGCGCATGCATCTGGAGCTCAGACACCTTCGCAGCATCCGGGCCATTCATCAGTGCGGCGGGCTGGCCCGCGCGGCTGATATGCTCAACATCACGCAGTCGGCGTTGTCGCATCAGATCAAGGGCGTCGAGGAGCAGGCGGGCGTCGAGCTGTTCGTGCGCCGCACCCGGCCCTTGCGCCTGTCGGCCGCCGGGATGCGGTTGTTGCGACTGGCCGAACGTGTCCTGCCCGAGGTCGAGGCGCTGGAGCAGGAAATGAGCGGCCTCGTCAGCGGCCGGCACGGGCGGCTGCACATGGCCATCGAGTGTCACGCCTGTTTCGAGTGGCTCTTTCCGGTACTCGAACAGTTCCGGCACTCCTGGCCCGATGTCGATGTCGATATCCGGCCGGGTCTGGCCTTCGACGCGTTGCCTGCCCTGATGCGCGAGGAGGTCGATCTGGTCATCACATCCGACCCGGCCGAGCTGCCCGGCATCGATTTCTCTCCGCTCTTTGATTACGAACCTGTCTTCGTCGCCTCCAGCCAGCACCGGCTCGCGCAGAAGCCCTTCATCGAGGCGGCCGATTTTCGCGAGGAGACATTGATCACCTATCCGGTCGAGCGCACCCGCCTCGATGTCTTCACCCAGCTTCTGACCCCGGCCAAGGTCGAGCCGCGCGCCCTGCGTCAGCTTGAGTTGACAGCGGTGATCCTGCTGCTTGTGGCATCCAATCGCGGCGTGACGGTGTTGCCCGACTGGGTGCTGCGCGAGATCCGCGCCAGCGACGACTATGTCACCCGTCCGCTGACCAGGGGCGGGCTGACGCGCCGGCTCTACGGCGCGACCCGTCAGTCAGACACATCCAAACCCTACATGGCGCATGTCATGCGGCTTGCCCGGACCGAGCCGCCGAAATTGCAGCGCGATTCACGCGTCAGAACTGCTGCCGCAAGCGCAGACTGACCGTGTTGACCCCGGGGTTGGACGACCCGAGTCCGGCATTGGAGGTGTGATCGAGCGCGATGCCAAGGCTGGTGTCGGGTGTCAGCCGGTAACCGATGCCGGCAAGCGAACGAAACACCACGCCTGAGCCCAGCCTGGTTCCCCTTGGCCCCTTGCGGTAGAGCCCCGGCATGAAGCTCGCCTCCGCGAACCACTGGTGCGACAGGTCGGCCAGCCCGGTCAGCCCGCCACCGACAAAGATATCGCCGCGGGTGTCGGCCCTGGCCCCCACCGCCCAGCCGACCTGCACGGCCCCGAACGCCCAGCTCGGCCGGCCATGGATCTCGAGCGTGAGGTTCGGCGACTCGGTGCTGCGTGCTCCGGCATCGAATTCATGTCCCAGCCCGAACACCAGCTCGGGCGGCTGAGCGGCCAGCCCGTCATTGCCGAGGCCGGGCAGGGTGGCGGCCAGGAATGCCGCAGACAGCAGGGCGGTCAGACGCAAGGCGAGGTCCTTCGATTGGATATGAGCCGATATGCTTTTCGGCGCAGGGGCCGGCAAAAGCAAGCCTGCTTGTCGCCTCTCACGGCTTTCTGACCCCGCTTGAGCGCCCGCGTGCCCTGCGTTTCGGTTCGGCCGCGCATGGCGGGCGGGCTTGACCGGTCGCCCGTGCCGGGGCATCCGTCGCCGATGATGGAAAATTTGCTGGCCCCTCTCCTGCTCGTGACGGTTGGCGGTGCCCTCGGTGGTGTCGCACGGTATCAGCTGACACGCGCCGCGACGCGCCGCTTCGGGGAGGCGTTTCCCTGGGGTACGGCCGCGGTGAATGTCAGCGGGGCGCTGCTGATCGGACTGCTGGTCGGTCTCCATCCGGTGCCGGATGGCGCGCAGGCCATGGACTCGGGTCTCTGGATCGCGCTGGGGGTGGGGGTGCTGGGCAGCTATACCACGGTGTCTTCGTTGGCGATGCAGATCCTTGTCCTCGCGCGGCAGCGGCGACATGCGGTTGCCGCCGGCTATTTCCTCGGATCGGTGACGGTGGGGCTGGCGGCGGTCGTGGCCGGGCTTGCGCTCGCGCGCATGACAGCGGGCTGACGCATGGCGGGGCAGGGGCATATCGCGGGGGCGGTCGCCGTGGGCAGCGCGCTGGGCAGCGTTGCGCGCTATGGCGTCAGCGTCGGTTTGGCGGGGTTCTCGGGCTTCCCCTGGGACACGCTGGCGGTCAATGTGGTCGGTGCGTTCCTGATCGGTCTTTACGCCACCCTTGCCGCGCCGTCGGGGCGGTTTCCGGCCGGCGCGGCGCAGTATCAGTTCATGGTGACCGGGTTCTGCGGCGGCTTCACCACCTTTTCGATCTTCAGCCTGGAGACCATCGCGCTGGTGCAGGGCGGCGCATATGCCCTTGCGGTCTCGAATCTGGCCCTATCGGCTGTGCTTTGGCTGGCGGCCGTCTGGGCCGGGTTCGCGCTTGCGTCACGGCTGAACCGGTAGGGGCGGGCGCCGCCCCCCAGGCTGCACGCAGCGTGTCGCGGCGCAGGGTGTCATCGGCCGAGGCGCGCGTCATGCCGCGCGTCTCGGCCCTGTGGGCTCAGCCGGCCGGCGCATAGGCCGAGCACCAGCCCTGCGCGTTCACCAGAACATTGGCGAAGTCGGGGTGCTGACAACCGCCCCAGCCATTGGTTTCCTCGCCCGTCCAGAAGACGCAGTTCTCGCAAAGCTGGCCTTCGTCATAGCGCGCGTGATCGACGTCCGCGACATCGTTGACGTAATCATGCGCATGCCCGTCCTCGGCCTGGGCGGTCTGCGCGGCCGCGGGGCGTGCCGCTGCAAGGCCATAGCCGGCGGTCGATACCGCCGCCGCCGAAAGCATGGCGTTCTTCAGAAAGTTCCGGCGTGCAGTGTCGAAGGAATCAGGCATGGCTCGGTCTCCTCTTGCTGTGCCCTGGATCGCCCGAAGCATTGCATCGGGTTTGACGCATTGTAGGGCGTTTCACGCAGCGCGCAAACGGCGCGGGGATTCTTGCCGAGCCTGCGCGCCCATGTCGCAGCCTCGGCCTGCGTGCCCAGGTCGCGGCGGCGTCGCGGGCGATCCCGCTGCGGCCAGCCCTTTCCTTCGGCCCGGCGCGCGCGTATGACCAGCCGCGACAGCCACGGGAGTCGATGATGCAGGGCAGCGCCAATCTCAACCTCATGATCAAGGCCGCGCGCAAGGCCGGGCGCGCGCTGGTCAAGGATTTCCGCGAGGTCGAGAATCTTCAGGTCTCGACCAAAGGGGCGGGAGATTTCGTCAGCCGCGCCGATGTGCAGGCCGAGCGGATCATCCGGAACGAATTGACGAGCGCGCGACCCAATTATGGCTGGCTCGCCGAGGAAAGCGACGCCGTCGAGGGGGCGGATCCGACGCGCCGCTGGGTGGTGGACCCGCTGGACGGCACCACGAACTTCCTGCATGGCCTGCCGCATTGGGCGATCTCGATCGCCCTGCAGCACAAGGGCGAGATCGTCGCGGGCGTGATCTACGATCCGGCCAAGGATGAACTGTTCTGGGCCGAGAAGGGGCTGGGCGCCTTCATGAATGACCGGCGCATGCGGGTGTCGGGCCGGCGCCATCTGATCGAGGCGATCTTTGCGACCGGCATTCCCTTCGCATCCAGGTCGACGCTTCCGGCCACGCTGAATGATCTGGCGCGGCTCATGCCGGCCTGCGCCGGTGTGCGCCGTTGGGGGGCGGCGGCGCTCGATCTCGCCTATGTCGCCGCCGGGCGCTATGACGGCTTCTGGGAGCGCGAGTTGAAGCCCTGGGACCTGGCCGCCGGGATGATCATCGTGCGCGAGGCCGGTGGTCTGCTGGCCCCGGTCCGCGAGGGCGCCGACATCCTGGAACAGGGGGCAATCGTGGCCACCAACCAGGAACTGCACGGGCCGTTTCTCAAGTTGCTGCGCGCCGAGGGCTGAGGCGCCGCGCGCCGGCCGTCAGCGCCGGCGCCTCGGAA
>CAZMBT010000112.1:0-6827 GCA_964564395.1 uncultured Alkalilacustris sp. | reverse complement strand
TTCTATCTTGCGCTGGCCGATGCGGTGGTGATCGGCGGAGGCTTCGTTCCCAAGGGGGCGCATAACGTGATCGAGCCATTGTCCCTGAAAAAGCCCGTGCTGGTCGGGCCGCATGTCTGGACCATCGAGTATCCGGGCCGCGAGGCGCAGGCGGCCGGGGTGCTCGAAATCTGCGACACCGGGGCGCGGCTGGCGCAGCGCCTGTCCGAACTGCTGCGCGACCGTGCGGCGATCGACGGGCGCCGGGACCGTGCTGGGGAGTTCCTGCGCACCCATGCCGGCGCGACGGCGCGCAGCCTGCAGGTGCTGGCGCCGGCGCTTGATGGTGGAGGTGCCGATGCCACGCAAAGATGACCGGCTGGTCGCGATCATCCCGGCGCGCGCCGGGTCCAAGGGGCTGGCAGAGAAGAACCTGCGCTGTCTGGGCGGCAAGCCGCTCTATCGGCATGCGCTGGATCAGGCGCTGGCAGCCGGGGCAAGCGACTGCGTCCTCAGCACCGATATCGCCGAGCTGCTGGCGGCGGACCACGGCCCCCGCGTGCGCGCGGTCGCGCGGCCGCCCGCGCTGGCGGGCGACAGCACGCCGATGGACCCGGTGATCGCGCATGCGCTGGAACGGGTCCAGGGCGCGGCACGGGTGGTGTTGTTGCAACCGACGTCGCCGCTGCGCCATCGCGACGATATTCGCGCGGCCGTCGCCCTGCATGCGCGCGCCGGCTTCGATCTGGTGATGTCGGTCAGTCCGGCACCGGCGCAGGTTCTGAAATACGGCTTCGTGCGGGACGGACGCTTCGAGCCGATCCGCCGCGCAGAGTTCTGCTTCATGAACCGCCAGGACCTGCCGGCCCTGCATCGCCCGAACGGGGCTGTCTATGTCTTCGATGCCGACTGGTTCCGGGGGCGGGGCGGGCTCGCGACCGACAGCATCGGCGCGGTCGAGATGCCGTCAGACCGTGCCATCGATATCGACGACGCCGCCGACCTGGCGCGCGCGGAGGCGATTCTCGCGCAATCGGGCGACGGCTGATGGCGTCGGGCGGGCCTTCGATCCCTCAGTCGGATCGCGCGGTCAGACCCTGCCGGACCCAGTTCCAGCTCGAGGCGCACATGTCGTCGAGATCCCGGGTCGCGCGAAAGCCCAGCAGCTTCGCAGCGCGGGTCGGATCGGCGTAGCAGGACGCGATGTCGCCGTCCCGGCGCGCCGCGAATTCGTAGGGCAGCTCGCGCCCGCAGGCCCGCGAATAGGCGGCCAGCATCTCAAGCACGGAATAGCCGCGCCCGGTTCCGAGATTGACGAGATGGCCCTGTCCCTCGTCCAGCAGCGCCTTGAGCGACAGGACATGCCCTTCGGCCAGATCCTCGACATGGATGTAATCGCGCACGCCGGTGCCGTCGGCGGTGTCGTAGTCGTTGCCGAAGATGCGCAGCTTGGGCATCGTTCCGGCGGCAACCCCGGCGATGTAGGGCATCAGATTGTTGGGGATGTCCTGCGGGTCCTCCCCGATCAGGCCGGAGCGATGCGCGCCTGCGGGGTTGAAATACCGCAGCACCCCGAACACCCATGAGGCATCCGCATCCGCAAGCTGTCGCAGCGTCTGCTCGCCCATCAGCTTGGTGTAGCCATAGGGGTTGGTGAAGGCGGTCGGCGCCGTCTCCGGTATGGGCAGCGTCTCGGGGTCTCCGTAGACCGTGGCCGAGGAAGAAAAGACCAGGTGCCGCACACCGCTTTCGCGCATGACCTTGAGCATGTTGATCAGGCCGCCGCAATTCGTGTCGATGTAGTCGAGTGGCTTTTCTACCGACTCCCCCACCGCCTTGAGTGCGGCGAAATGAATGACCGCAGCGAAGTCGTGTTCGGCAAAGACCCGGCGCAGCGCCTCGATATCGCGTGTGTCGCAGCGCAGACATGGGCTTTCTGTGCCGGTTATGCGGGCGAGGCGATGCGGAACATCGCGGCGCGCATTCGCGAAGTTGTCGAGGATGACCGGCGCGAAGCCCGCTTCATGCAGCGCCACGAAGGTATGTGAACCGATATACCCCGCCCCGCCCGTGAGCAGTATCTGTCGCCGCATCTTGTCTGCCTGTTCCCTGGGTGTCGGCGCGCTGCGCCCTCAACGGATCTGTAGTGCCGCAATGCCGTCCGCGTCAAACCCGCGCTTGCCGACAGCGCGCGCGCCTTAAGCGGGATCGCCGGATCGTCCCTGTCGCGTGGCGGGCGGACAGCTCGGCAACATGACATCACGGGTTTGCCACAATTTTGCCGAGACTTTCTCGCAACCTGCGATTGCGAAGCCTTTCGGAGGGCGTGGTGATGACGAATGGATTACAGATGCTGCGGGGCCTTGCATTCTGGAAGGGGCCCGAACATCCCCCGGACAAGTTCGAGCGCCGACTGATGCGCATCGCACAGTCACAGGGCGTTTACGACATGCGATTCCGGCTCTTCCGTCGGCTCAGAAGGTTACGGAGACGTCGGGCAGGTTCAAAGCGTCGATGAGGTCACGCAGTTCCTGTCGGGCGGCGATGTTGGACATGCTCAGGGATTCGACGCCAAGGTCCTTCAGGTCGAGCAGCGTAAGCCCGCGCGGAAACAGTTCCCGAAATACCACCCTCTCGCTGAAGCCGGGCGCCACCCGAAAGCCGATACGGCGCGACAACTCCTCGAGAGCCGCGCCGACCTTCTTCTTGTTGTGCATCTGCTGCGTGCCCAACCGGTTGCGCAGAACGATCCAGTCGATCGGACGCAGCCCGGCCTGCGCACGCAGCTGCCGCGCGTTCCAGACCATTTCGGAGTAGATCGAGGGGCCGAGCACCTTGCCGGTTTCCGCGTCGATCCGCGCCAGAAGGTCGAAGTCGATGAAACTGTCATTCAGCGGCGTGATCAGCGTGTCGGACAGCGAATGCGCGACCTGGCTGAGCCGCGTATGCGACCCCGGACAGTCGATGACGATGAAGTCGCTGCCCTGCTCCAGCTCCGATACAGCCTCGGACAGCCGATGATCCTGCGGGTTCTCTCCCTCGGCAAGGCCTTCCTGCCGGACCTCCGGCAGATCGCGGTAGTGCGGACCCGGAAGTTCGAACCCCTCCCGCTCGGCAAAGGCCGTGCGGTTCTCGATATAGCGTCCGAAACTGCGCTGGCGCAGATCGAGATCGAGCGCCCCCACCCGGTGACCCATGCGCGAAAGGGCTGTAGCGATATGCATGCAGGTCGTGGACTTGCCCGAGCCGCCCTTCTCGTTTCCCACTACGATGATGTGCGCCAAGCCGTCAGCCTCCAGTCCCGTGCAAAGAAAAAGGCGCGCCGCAATGCGGCGCGCCGACACTATATGTTGTGCCTTAGCCGATGCAACGGGTTCAGAAGCCGAGCCCGGCGTATTTGTTCTTGAACTTGGACACGCGGCCGCCGGCATCCATGAGGCGTTGCGATCCACCGGTCCAGGCGGGGTGCGCGTTGGGGTCGATGTCGAGCGTCATCTGATCGCCTTCCTTGCCCCAGGTGCTCTTCATCTGCACGACGGTGCCATCGGTCATCTTCACGTCGATGACGTGATAATCGGGGTGGATGTCCTTTTTCATCGTGCGTCTCCTCAGGCGCGAGCTGATTTCAGCGGGCGGTAATTGGTCTTTTCGGGGATGCGGGCGGACTTGCCCCGGCGCGAGCGCAGGTAGTACAGCTTGGCCCGGCGCACGCGGCCGCGACGAATGACCTGGATATGCTCGATATTGGTGGAATACAGCGGGAAAATGCGCTCCACCCCCTCGCCAAAGGAAATCTTGCGCACCGTGAAGGAGGCGGCGATGCCGCTGCCGTTCTTGCGGCTGATGCAGACGCCCTCGAAGTTCTGCACACGGGTCCGTGTGCCTTCGGTGACCTTGTAGCCGACGCGGATGGTGTCGCCGGGCTTGAAATCCGGGATGTCCTTGCCGAGCTCTCGGATCTGCTCGGCCTCGAGTTGCGCGATCATGTCCATCGCGATGTCCTTTCGATTGCGCGCGGTTCGTTCCGCGACGTGGTGCCCCCTCAGAGCTCTTGGTCTCCATCCGGGTCCCCATCGCGCGCCGCGCGATAAGCCCGCCAGAGATCAGGGCGGCGTTCCTTGGTCAACCTCTCGGCCGCGTCCCGGCGCCATTCGGCTATTCGCGCGTGATGCCCCGACAGGAGAATGTCGGGTATCTCGCGGCCTTGCCAGACGGCGGGTCGCGTGTACTGCGGATGCTCAAGCAGACCTTCGGAAAACGACTCTTCCTCGGTCGACGCCTGATTCCCGAGCACGCGGGGTATAAGCCGGACCGTGGCATCGATCAAGGCCATAGCGGCGATCTCGCCGCCGGTCATGACGAAATCACCGAGGCTGACCTCCTGAACGGCGTGCGCCTGCAATACCCGTTCATCGATGCCCTCGAACCGTCCGCAGATCAGCGTCACCCCGGCCCTCCCGGCCAGATCGCGCGCCATTGCCTGATCGAAGCGGCGTCCGCGCGGCGACAGTGCGAGCAACGGCCAGTCTGCGGCCGCCGCCGGGGCGCCATGTCCGGCAGCCTCGACGGCGCGGCCCAGCACATCGGGGCGCAGGACCATGCCGGCGCCGCCACCCGCCGGGGTGTCATCCACATTGAGATGCCGGCCCTCGCCAAAGCGGCGCAGATCGATGGTTTCCAGCCGCCACAGCCCCGCTTCAAGTGCCCGCCCCGTCAGCGAAAGCCCCAAAGGGCCGGGAAACGCCTCCGGCAAGAGCGTGATGACCTGCGCCGTCCAGGCGCCAGAAAGTTGTGGCGGTCCGTCCTCCATCAAGGGGCGCGGCGTTGCGGATGACGCGATCGCGACGCGCCCATGCGAGCGGCCCGCAGCCTGCGGTTTCGGTGAAGAGGGATCGCTGCGGTGGGACATCGCTCAGTCGAACAGGCCTTCGGGCGGGTCAGCGACCATCAATCCGGCCGCCAGATCCACGGTTGGCACGATCTGCCGTGTGAAGGGGACCAGCACCGACTCACGACGGTCTGGGGCGCGAACTTCCAGCAAGTCGCCGGCGCCGTGGTCATGCACCGCATGCACCCGTCCCAGAAGCTGCCCTGCCGGGTCCTGCACGCGCAAGCCGATCAGGTCCGCGTGATAGTATTCGTCATCCGAGAGCGCCGGCAAACGGTCGCGCGTGACATGCAGCCGCGTTCCGCGCAGTGCCTCGGCGGCATCGCGGTCCGAAACGCCGTCGATGCGCGCGGCCAGCCCGCCGCCGAGGCGGCGCAGCCCGCTGATGCGAAAGCTGCGCGTGCCATCCTCGGACAGCAGTGGCCCGAAGCCGGCGATGGCCTCGGGTTCGGTGCAGAAACTCTTGATCCGCACCTCGCCCTTCACGCCATATGCGCCGGCGAGGGCTCCGACGCAGACAAGCGCCTCCGTCATGTCCCGGCCGCCCTGCGCGCCGCCTTACTCGGCCGCGGCGTCGCCGGCTTCGGCGGCCTTTGCTGCGCGCGCTTCGGCCCGCTCCTTCGCCTTCTTGCCCGGCTCGGCCTTCTTCATGTTGGCGCGCTTGCGCTCGGGCAGCGCCCCGGCCGCTTCCAGCATGCGGGCAACCCGGTCGGTCGGGGTGGCCCCTTGCGACAGCCAGTGCTGCACACGCTCCATGTTCATGCGGACACGATCCTCGTTGTCCTTGGGCAGGAGCGGGTTGTAGATGCCCAGCTTCTCGATGAAGCGGCCGTCGCGGGGCATCCGGCTGTCTGCGGCGACAATGGCGTAATGCGGGCGCTTCTTGGAGCCCTTGCGGGCGAGGCGGATCTTCGTGGCCATGTTCTTCTCCTTGCTATGGTGTGAGGGGCGGCCGGGCCGCCTAGTCTTGCAGCTTCTCGTGGTGGCGGATCACTTCGCTGATGATGAAGTTCAGGAAGTTGCGGGCGAATTCGGGGTCGAGATCGGCCTCCTTGGCGAGCCATTCAAGCCGCTCGATCTGGCGCGCCTCGCGCGCGGGGTCCGATGGCGGGAGCGCGTGCTCGGCTTTCAGGCTGCCGACCTGTTTCGTGTGCTTGAAGCGTTCGGCCAATGTGTAGACGAGGATCGCATCCAGCCGATCGATACTGTCGCGATGCGCCTTGAGCAGTTCCGCGGCGCGGTCGGTGTCGTCTGCCGCGCCATTCGCGGGCAGGGGCGGGGAGGGGTGGACCGGATCGGTCATTGCAGGGTCTCCGGGGCGGGGTGGCGCCAGATCCCCATGCGGCCATAACGCGCATGACGGAAATCGCGCTCGTAATGGCAGCCCAGCCGCTCGGCCAGCGCGATCGAGCGGGTATTGGCAGGATCTATCAGGCTGATCGCGGTCGGCCAGCCGAGCGTGTCATAGGCATGGCGTCGCGCCGCTTCGGCCGCCTCGCGGGCGATCCCGCGCCCTTCGGCCCCGGCGCTCACCGTCCAGCCGATTTCGGGCTCCGGCCAGCCCTCGGGAAACCAGGGGCCGACGCGCCCGCAATAGGTGCCGGTGTCGCGCTCCTCGACGGCGAAGAAACCATAGCCGCGCAACGCCCAGTGCCCGAGGATCATGGCCAGCGAACGCCAGGCTTCCTCCGAGTTCATCGGGCCACCGACGAAGCGGGCCCGCTCCGAGGCCAGAAACGTCGCCTCGGCCGGGAAATCGGCCTGCGATGGCGGTCTCAGGCGCAGCCGCGCGGTCTGAATCTCGGGGGTGTCGATCATTTCTTGCGTCCCATGCCGCCGAGGCCCTGCGGCAGGCCGCCGCCCATGCCGGGCATCTGCCCCATGCCCTTGGCCATCTGCTGCAATGCGGCCGGGTCCATCTGCGACGGGTCGGGCTGGCCGCCGCCCTTGCCCATCATCC
>CAZMBT010000111.1:0-6831 GCA_964564395.1 uncultured Alkalilacustris sp. | reverse complement strand
CGCGCCATCTTGAGCGCGGCCTCCACCGCCTCGGACCCGCCCGAGACGAGATAGGCGTGGCTGATCCCCTCCGGCGCATCGGCCACCAGCCGTGTGCCCAGCGCTTCGGCGACCTCGGTCGTGAAGAACCCGGTATGGGCATAGGCCAACTGATCGAGCTGTGCGTGCAGCGCCGCGATGACATCGGGGTGTCCGTGCCCCAGACAGGTTACCGCAGCGCCGCCCGAGGCATCGATATAGTCGTGCCCCCGAGCGTCGGTAATGGTGATGCCCTGTGCATGTGCGGCGATGGGCGGGGTGCGGCCGGTCGCGCGGTGCAGAAGATGGGTCATGATCGAACCTTTCCTGATCAGAGATGCGTGTTGAGGGCGGCCAGCTGGCGGTCGAAATCTGCCAGCGCCTCCTGGGTTCCGGCCCCGCCCTGCCCGGCCACCTGTGCGGCCAGCAGCTCCGCCAGCACGAAGGCGGCCGCCATGCTGTGCAGGTAGGACGGGCTCTGCGTGCCCACGATGACGCTGCATTCGGCCCGTTCCGCCAGCGGCGAGACGGGGCTGTCGGTGATGGCCGCGACGGGCACGCCCGACTCCGCGGCCAGCACCGTGGCCTCGACGACACTGCGGGTGTATGGCTGAACCCCGACCACGAGGAGAACATCGTCACGCGTCGCGCGGCTGAGCGGGTCGAAGCCGGCCCCGCCCGCCCCGTCCAGAAGCACCGTGCGATCCGCGATCAGCGACAGGCTGTAATGCAGATGCCAGGCAGCGGCATGGCTGGACCGCAGCCCGAGGCAATAGACCCGGCGCGCTTCGGCCAGCCGCGTCGCCAGCGCGACAATCCGCTGCAGCGTGCCCGGATCGCGCAGCGCGGCAATATGTTCGCCCGCCCTGCACAGGAACTCGTCGGCAAGGGCCTCGGCACCGCGCAGATCCTGCGCCTGAAGCTGCGCAGCGGCACGACCTGCGAATCCGGCCTGCGTACCGCGCAGCGCGCCGGCATAGGCCGCGCGCAAGGCATCGAACCCCGCCAATCCCAGATACTGCGCCAACCGCGTCATCGTCGCCGGCTGCACCCCGGCGCGGCGCGCCTGCTCGCGCATCGACAGAAGCGCGACATCGTTCGGGTGATCGATGACGAAACGCGCGGCCTTGCGCATCTGCGCGGGCATTGCGGAATGCGCTGCGATAATGGTGTCGGCGATCGCTGGCAGGCTCATGTGCAACATATATATCGTGTTGAAAAATTATGCAACATATGTATCATCCTGACGGAGTTGAGTTGACCGAGGAGATTGCGCCATGCAAAGCGCCCCAGGGCCTGTCACCCTTGCCGTGGCCCCCAATGGCGGGCGCCGGCTGAAGGCCGACCACCCGGCACTGCCCCTGACGGCAGATGAGTTGGGCTTTGAGGCGGAGGCCGCGCTTGAGGCGGGTGCCGCCATGCTGCACATGCATGTCCGCGACCCGGCGGGCCACCATGTACTGGATGCCGACGCCTATGCCGCCGCGCTTCGGGCCGTACGCAGCCGGGTGGGACAGCGGCTGGTCGTGCAGATCACCAGCGAGTCGCTCGGCCGCTACGCCCCGCCCGAACAGGACGCGCTGATCCGTGCGGTGCGGCCAGAAGCGGTGTCCATCGCGCTGCGCGAACTGGTGCCCGATGCGACGCAGGAGGCCAGCTTCGCCGATCTGCTCGCATGGATGAAGGATGCGCGGGTGATGCCCCAGATCATCCTTTACGACGCAGCGGACTTGGCACGGCTGAAGGCGCTGCAGCAACGCGGCGTGATCCCGTGGGACAGCGTGCCCGTCCTCTTCGCGCTGGGACGCTACAGCGCCGGGCGCATCGCGACACCGCAGGACCTGCTGGGCATCCTCGCCGCCGGGCCAGTGCGCCCCACCGAATGGATGGTGTGCGCCTTCGGTCCCAACGAGGCACGCATCACCGCCGCCGCCGCGCTTCTGGGCGCAGATCTGCGGATCGGATTCGAGAACAACCTGGATCGCCCCGACGGCACGCGCGCGGCCAGCAACGCCGAACAGATCGCCCATATGGCACAGGTCCTGCGCGCGCTCGGGGTGCCTGTGCGCGACGGCCCCGCGCTGCGCGCGCACTGGCAGACGCTGCTCTTCGAGTGATGCCGCGCGACAGCTGCGGCGCGGGTCAGATGCGCCCCTCTTCCACCGCGAAGCAGGCCACCTCGGAAGCGTCCGAGGATGTGCCCGCGCGGACCAGCTGCGGCAGCTCGCGCTTGCAGCGGTCATTCGCATGCGGGCAGCGCGGGTGAAAGGCACAGCCGGGCGGCGGGTCGATGGGGTTGGGGATTTCGCCTTCCACGCGCTTGCGCCGGCGGCCCGACATCTCCAGATCCGGCACCGCGTCGAGCAGCATCTGGCTGTAGGGATGGCGCGGCTCGGTGAAGAGGCGCTTGCCGTCGGCCACTTCGGTCAGCCGCCCCAGATAGAGCACGCCGATCCGGTTGGCCATGTGACGCACCACCGACAGGTCATGGCTGATGAACATGTAGGTGAGGCCGAACTCATCCTGCAGATCGCGCATCAGGTTGAGGATCTGCGCCTGCACCGAAACATCCAGCGCCGATGTCGGCTCGTCGCAGACGATGAATTCGGGGCGCGACGACAGCGCGCGCGCAATGGCGATGCGCTGGCGCTGACCGCCCGAGAACTCATGCGGGTATTTCGACGCGTCGCTCGCCGACAACCCCACCGTTTCGAGCAGCCGCCCGACCTCACGGCGCAGCTCGGCCCCGCGGGCGATCTCGAAGGTGCGCATCGGTTCGGCGATGATGTCGCCGACATGCCAGCGCGGATTGAGGCTGGCGAACGGGTCCTGAAAGATCATCTGGAAGCGCTTGCGCAGTCTGCGCATCGCCTGACCGGACGTACCGGCCATCTCCTGCCCGTCAAAGACGATGCGCCCGGAGGACGGGGGCAGCAATCCGACGATCATCTTGGCGATGGTGGACTTGCCCGACCCCGACTCACCGACCAGCGCGAAGGTCTCGCCGCGGCGTATTTCGAAACTCACATCCTGCACGGCACCGAGATACTGCCGCTGCCCCCCCTCCAGCATGCGGTTGAGCCACGGCTTGGACACGTCGAAATACCGTGTCAGATTCTCGACCTGTATGAGCGCCTCGTCAGCCATGGTCACGCCCTCCCGCAACGTCGCGCCGGTACAGCCAGCAGGAGACTTGACGCCCCGCCCCGCGCGCGATGAGGTCCGGCCGTTCGGTGCGGCACCGGTCGAACACCTCCGGGCAGCGCGGATTGAAGGCGCAGCCTTGCGGAATGTTGTCGAGCCGCGGCATCGAGCCCGGGATCTGTTCGAGACGCGCGGCGGCATGCGTCAATGTCGGGATCGAGCCCATCAGCCCCCGCGTATAGGGATGCTCGGGGGCCTGCACCACATCGCGCACCGGGCCGATCTCGGCCATGCGCCCGGCATACAGGACCGCCACCCGGTCGGCGGTCTCCGAAATCACCCCCATGTCGTGGGTGATCAGCATGACCGCCGCGCCGCGTTCGGCGCAGATCTCCTTGAGCACATCGATGATCTGCGCCTGCACGCTGACATCCAGCGCGGTCGTCGGTTCGTCGGCGATTACCAGCTCGGGCTCGGCGGCAAGCGCCAGCGCAATGACGACACGCTGGCGCATGCCGCCGGAGAAGTGATGCGGGTAATCGTCGATCCTGCGTGCGGCGGCCGGAATGCCGACACGGTCCAGCAGCGCAATGGCGCGCTTGCGCGCCTCGCGCTCGTTCACATCGAGATGGGTGCGGATCGTTTCGATCAGCTGATCCGCAACGGTGTAGAGCGGATTGAGACTGGTCAGCGGATCCTGAAACACCATGCCGATGCGCTTGCCGCGCACCCGGCGCATCTTCTCGGGGCGCAGATTGTCGATGCGCTCGCCCCGCAGGCGGATCTCGCCCCCGGCGATGCGCCCCGGGGGCTCGATCAGCCCGATGATGGACTGGCCGGTGATCGACTTGCCCGCGCCGGACTCGCCCACCATGCCGAGCACCTCGCCCTCATGGATGTCGAAGGACACCTGATCGATGGCGCGCAGCGTGCCGCGACGGGTCGGAAATTCGACGACGAGGTCGCGAACCGAAAGAACGGGTTCGGACATGGTCATTTCAGCCTTGGATTGAGGGCATCGCGCAGCCAGTCGCCCAACAGGTTGACCGACAGCGCCAGCGCCAGCAGCGCGATCGCCGGGAAGAACAGGATCCACCACTCACCCGAGAACAGGAATCCCTGCCCGATGCGGATCAGCGTGCCGAGGCTGGGTTGGGTCGGCGGCACGCCCACACCCAGAAAGCTCAGCGTGGCTTCGGCGATGATCGCCAGCGCCAGACCGATGGTGGCGATCACCAGCACCGGCCCCATCACATTGGGCAGGATGTGCCGCACCAGGATCGAAGCGGGATGACGACCGATGACGCGGGCCGCCTGCACGTATTCCTTGCCTTTCTCGACCATCGTCGCGCCGCGCACGACACGCGCATACTGCACCCAGTCGGACAGGCCGATTGCCACGATCAGCACCCAGATCGCCATCGTTTCGCGGTAAGCCGGCGGGATGAAGCCGCGCGCCACACCGAAGATCAACAATGCCAGCAGGATCGAGGGGAAGGTCAGCTGCACATCCGCGATGCGCATCAGCACGCTGTCGATCCAGCCGCCGCGATACCCCGCGATAAGGCCCAGCGTGACCCCCAGAACCATTGCGAACAGCACCGCCGATATTCCCACGAAGAGCGAGATGCGCGCGCCGTAGAGAATGGCCGACAACATGTCCCGGCCCTGATCGTCCGCCCCCAGAAGATAGACGTTTCCGGTAAACTGGTTGGGCTCCATCGGGGGGGTGAACCCGTCCATCAGAATCAGCTCGCCCGGATTGAACGGATTCTGTGGCGCGACCCAGGGCGCGAGTATCGCGAGCACGATCATCGTGACCGCCACCAGCCCGGCAACCATCGCCACCGGAGAGGTGCGGAAGGAATAGGCGACATCGCTGTCCCAAGCGCGGGCCAGCAGATGCGGCCGTCCCTGAGACGGCGGAATTTCGGCGTCCTGGCTCACCTCGGCCTGCCCTTTCTTGCGTTCACGACCCCGGCCCGCCGCCGCGATCGACGCGCAACCGCGGGTCCACGACGTAGTAAAGCATGTCGACGACGAGATTGATGATCACGAAGACCAGCGCGATCAACATGAGATAGGCGGCCATCACCGGCACATCGACGAAGCGCACCGAATTGATGAACAGCGCCCCGACGCCGGGCCATTGAAACACCGTCTCCGTGATGATGGCAAAGGCGATGATCGACCCCATCTGCAGACCGGTGATGGTGATGACGGGCACCATGGTATTCTTGAGCGCATGCCCGAAATGCACCACCCGGTTGGACAACCCCCGCGCGCGGGCGAACTTTATGTAGTCGGCGCGCAGCACCTCCAGCATCTCGGCGCGCACCAGGCGCATGATCAGCGTCATCTGGAAAAGCCCCAGCGTGATCGCCGGCAGCACCAGCGAGGCACGGCCCGAATGGGTCAGCAGCCCCGTGCGCCACCAACCCAGATCGACCGTATCGCCCCGCCCGAAGGAGGGCAGGATGCTCAGCTCGACCGCGAACACCCAGATCAGCAGCACCCCGATCAGAAAGGTCGGCAGCGACACGCCGATCAGCGATACCGTCATGATCGCGCTCGACAGCCAGCCCCGGCGGTTGAGCGCCGTGTAGACGCCCAGCGAGACGCCGATCACGAAGGCGAAAATCCCGGAGATGAGGGCCAGCTCCAGCGTCGCCGGCAGACGGCTGAGGATCAGCTCCATGACGGGTTGCTGCAACCGGTAGGAGATTCCGAAATTCCCCTGCAACGCGCGCCCGATGAAGTCGATAAACTGCACGATGAAGGGGTCGTCCAGCCCCAGCCGCGCGCGCAGCGCCTCGCGGTCGGCAACGGTGGCCTCCTGCCCCAGCATCGTCGCGACCGGGTCGCCGACGAAGCGAAACAGCGAAAATGACACGAAGGCGACGACAAGCATCACGATCACGGACTGGAATAGCCTGCGGATGATGTAAGCCAGCATCGGGATCGGGCGCCTGTGTCAGGGAAAGCATGCCACGCGGGCACGGGGTGCGCCCGCGCAGCTATACTGCGCGGGCGCGGCGTTCAACCCCATCAGTCGAAGGTGACGTCCGTCATCCGCGGCTGATTCTCGGGGTGCACCGGCAGCGAGATGTCGTCGCGCATCGCGTAGGCCAGAAGCTGGTTGTGCACCGGCAGGAAGACACGATCCTCCTGCACCTGCTCCCAGACCTCGGCGATCATGGCATCACGCACATCGAGGTCCGTCTCGGTCGCCATTTCCTGGATCAGCGCGTCGACCTCCGGATTGGAGTAGCGCGATCCGTTCCAGCCGCCGCGCGCACCTTCCGTGGTATGCACAAGGAAGTCGAAGACATACTGGCTGTCGAAGGTCGGCACGCCCCAGCCCAGAAGGTAGAAGTCGGTCTCGCGGTTCTGGATGAGCGGGAAGTGCAGCGACCGGGTCTGCGAGACCATGTTGGCGTCGATCCCGATCCGGCCGAGCATCCCGACATAGGCCTGGGTGATCGCCTCGTCGTTGAGGTACCGATCATTCGGGGTGTGCAGATCGAAGGAGAACCCGTCCGGGTACCCGGCTTCGGCCAGCAGTTCGCGCGCACGCTCGTAATCGGGCTCCGGGTAGGCGTCGAGCTCTTCGGTCCAGCCATTGACGAAGGGCGGCGTCGTCACCCCGGTGGGCAGGGACTCCCCGCG
>CAZMBT010000110.1:0-7014 GCA_964564395.1 uncultured Alkalilacustris sp. | reverse complement strand
ACCTGCCGGGCCTCTTCATCAGGTCGCTGCCAAGTCGCGGTGCCCGCAACGGCCTGTGTGACAATCTCGAGGATCTGCTTCAGCTCGTGGAAAGCCACGATTACCCCGAGATCATCCTCGAGACCGTCGGGGTCGGGCAGTCCGAAATCGATGTCAGGTCGATAACCGATACCGTCGTGCTTGTGGTACCGCCTGACGCCGGTGACTCCATCCAAACCATGAAAGCCGGGATCATCGAGATCGCCGACATCTTCGTGGTAAGGCGTGGCGATGCCCCACAAGCCCGCCGCAGGGCAAGCGACCTCAGGTCGAGCGTCGACCGTTCGGCGCCGAGTGACACGGACTGGCATCCGCCTGTCCTGCTCGCAGAAACCACCGGCAGGGGCATCCGTGAATTGAGCGATGCCATCGCGGCACATGCCGCCTGGCGGAAAGCCCGGGAAAAGCCCGACGATCGCAGGATCGCTCGGCAAAACCACCACATAAGATCACTGCTTGCCCGCCGTATCGACGAGGTTCTCAGCGAGGCTGAAGGGCCGGACACCAAGGATCTGAAGACGTCCTTTGATCGGATACTCGCCCGTCTGCCGATCGATGGAAACGGCAGCGGTACATGACGAAGGATTGAAAAGCCCGCCGAGGGATTGCCGGGCGGGCCTGGCCCCCACCTTCCACGTTGTTGCTGGCAATGCGAGGCCGTCCATGTGGCCAGGTAGGCCGTGCGTTTCGCCCTCCGTCCCTCGCTATCGCGACGACCCATCGTCCTCCCCGACTGCCGCGATCGCGAAATCGATCAGGCCAGAACGACATTTCGCAAATCTCGATGTCGCCTTGCGAACTCAATGACCTGTCCTGCGGCATTCCTGAAAGATCATCGCGACCTATCGCTCACGCATGACAGATGCGTGGACGGGAGTCGGCGTCGGGTCGTCGGACTGGACGGGCAGGAGGCGCCCAGAACATGAGCGCGCGTCCCCCGCCAATCATGCATTCTGTCAGGCATGTTTCAACACGGGGCCGCGACTCCGCACTGCGCAATCGGCCGGGAGGCGCTCACTCCAGGGGCGGCGTCGATGCGGGGTGGTCTGCCTGTGCGCTCGGCGCCAGGATTTCGAGCAATTCCGCATTGTCGTTGATCAGGTCATGCAGCGTGATCCCGTCAAGCGAGGCGAAGAACGCCTCGAGCGCCCTTGCGAATGCGTGGCGCGCGCGACATCCGGGCTTCAGAGGGCAGGCATCGGCACCGCCCGGAAAGCACTCGACAAGCGGCACGCCGCCTTCCATGAAGCGCGCCACCGAGCCGAGCGTGATGCTCTCCATGGGCCGGGCCAGCATCAGGCCGCCGTTGCGCCCGCGGGTGGTGTGCAGAAACCCTCCCTGCGCCAACACATTGATGACCTGTGCCAGATGGCTTTCTGAAACCGCACTTACGGTCGCGATTTCATGCTTGCGCACCGTCCGCCCGTCGTTGCTGGCACAGAACATCAACGTGCGAATCGCAAGGTCGGTGCGGATTGTAAGCCGCATATACACCTCCCAGCCTGCGCCGCACCTGCGACGACGCGTCCGCACGCTAAGGCAACATGATCCGAAGTAACTTGATCGAGATCATGGCCTTGTACTCCGCATCGCTGCGCAGGCCGGTCCGCTGCGGCTACATTCCGTCGCAGGTGGCATTTATGGCTTTGACTCCGCCCGATCACATCAGGCATTAATACATTCAAGGTTGATTATATTTCTTTCGGGAGGAGGCAAGGCTTTGACCGAGACTCATGCCATATCGCGCCGCGCCTTTCTGAGCGTGGCGGCCGGCGGCGCCGCCCTGACCGCCGCGTTGCCGGCCGCACAGGCCGACACCGTACGCACATCGGCGCGCATCGTCATCCTGGGGGCCGGTGCGGGCGGCGCATCGATCGCCAACCGCCTCGCCAACCGCCTTGAGGGTGCCGAGATCACCATCGTCGACGGCACCACCCAACACTGGTACCAGCCGGGCTTCACGCTGATCGCCGCTGGGCTCAAGCCGGCGTCCTATTCGATCAGCGACACCGCGCACTGGCTGCCCGGGAGCATCAACTGGATCGCCGAACATGCGGCCGAAATCGACCCGGAAGCCAGACGCGTCACCACGACCGGCGGCACCCGACTCGATTATGATTACCTGATCGTGTCCACGGGGCTGACCCTTGACTGGGATGCCGTCGAGGGGTTCTCGCTCGACATGGTCGGCGAGAACGGGATCGGGGCACATTATGCAGGGCCCGAACAGGCCGCGGCGACCTGGCGGGAAATGGACCGTTTCACCGACCGCGGCGGCGTCGCGCTCATCGGCCGACCCGCCACGGAAATGAAATGCGCCGGAGCGCCACTCAAGTTTGCCTTCCTGACCGATGACCGGGCGCGCAGCAAGGGTACACGCGGCGACACCGAGGTGATCTATACGGCACATTCGCAGGCGCTGTTCGGTGTTCCCATCGTGAATGAAAAGGTAAAGATGCTGTTCGGATCGCGCGGCATCGATGTGCGCTATGACCACGTGCTGCGTGGCATCGACGCCGATCGCAAGGTCGCAACCTACGACACGCCCGAAGGCACGCAACAGATCGAATACGATTTCATCAATGTCATCCCGCCGCAACGCGCGCCGCAGGTGGTGCGTGACTCGGGCCTGTCCTGGGCCGACCGCTGGACCGATCAGGGCTGGATCGAGGTGGACATGCACACACTGCGCCACGCCCGTTACCCTGAGGTGTTCGGCATCGGCGACATCAACGGTGTCCCGTTCGGTAAGACCGCCGCCAGCGTCAAATGGCACCAGCCGGTCGTCGAGGACCATCTGGTCGCACAGATTCAGGGTCGGGAGGGGACCGCGCGGTTTACCGGCTACACCTCCTGCCCCCTGATCACGCGGGTCGGCCGCGCCATGCTGATCGAATTCGACTACGAGAACCAGTTGGTGCCATCCTTTCCCGGCGTGATCGCCCCGCTCGAGGAACTCTGGATCTCCTGGCTGATGAAGGAGGTCGCGCTGAAGGCCACCTACAACGCGATGCTGCGCGGCCGCGCCTGAGGAGGACGTGACATGGAAGAGATGACGCTCGACACGCTCATCGCCGTATTCGAGGAGATGTTCGGCCCCTGGCTTTTCTGGACGCTGGTCGCGATTGCGGCGCTGGTCACCATCGCCTTCATCTATGTGCTGATCCGCGATCGCGGGATCGAGAGTCGCAAGCTGGTGCGCGCCGAACTCACCGCACCCGTCGGCGCCATCGGCGCGGTGCTGTTCGTGCAGTGGATCACGAACTCGGGCTTTCGCGACATCGGCGGCCCCATAGACTGGCTCGTCGTCCTCGGCATTGCGGTCGCAGGCGGCGTCGGGCTGACCATTCTGGTCTATGTGGCGCAGGCGCTGCGCGGGCCCGGACGGGGCCGGACCGAAAACTGACGCGCGCCGGGCCGTGGCCCGGCGGCGACCGCGCCACGGGCGGGCAAGACCTGCCCGGGCATTCCAGACTCACGCACCAAAGGAGACCGACATGCGTGCTCTCATTTCTGCAACCGCCCTTGCGGGCGGGCTGGCGGCGGCTGTTCCGGCGCAAGCCGAGGGCCAGAAGGATCTGGTAACCATCCTGACGGCCCCGGAGGCGCAGACCCAACTCATGGCGATGGTCCTGACCAATGCCGCCGTACAACAGGGCGCCGAGGCACATATCCTGCTTTGTGGGCCCGCGGGCGACCTTGCCTTGAAGGACGCACCCGAAAGTGCCACGGCCGGACAGCCGCCGCGCGATGTCAGCCCGCAGGGGCTGATGCGCATGATGATGGACGAGGCGAATGTCACCGTCGAGGTCTGCGCCATCTATCTTCCGGGCATGGGGGCGGACGAGTCGGTGCTCATCGACGGTGTTACCGCCGCCGAGCCCGGTCCGATGGCAAGCGCGATCATGGGGGATAACACCACCGTGATGAGCTTTTGAATCCGCCTTCCGGCGTCCGGCTGCAACGCCGGGCGCCGGCTCTGCACGCCCTTGGCGGGCGCGCCCCATGGCCGGCGCCACGCCTCGCAATATCTTGACCTTGCGTGACCCATGTGAGACGCCTTGCGTCAAGGCGACAGCAGGAAGTCAGGACTTTGCCCGATCAATCCCTCGCGGAGAGCGACGCATTCGCGCAATTGTTCAATGAGCTTCACGACCCGGCCTTCGTGATCGACGTAGAAACGGGCGCCTTTCTGGCAGCCAACCGCGCCGCCGCGCAGCTTCTGGGATACACGCCCGAGGATCTGGAAGAGCTGTCGCCGACCGATATCCACCCTCACGAATTGCCCCGACTGCAGAATTTTCTGGAGAATGTGCTGCGCAACGGGCGCTGGCAGGCGGATGATCTGTCGTGCCGCACCCGCGCCGGAGAATTCCTGCCCGCGGAGGTGCGTGCGCGCGCCATCACGCTGGACGGACGGACCCGTATCGTCACACAGATACGCGACCTTCGAGGCGAACGCCTGGCCGAGGTCGGGCAATCCGTGCGCAAACTGGTACATGATCTGCGCAACGCGCTCACCACGGCGCAGTTGCTTTCCGACCGGCTCAGCAACCATGAGGACGAAAAGGTCCGCGCCAGTTCGGATGTCATCGCGCGCTCGCTCGAGCGTGCGGTGGATCTGTGCCGTCAGACCATCAACGCCGGCGTCATCGAGGAACAGCATCCCTCGCGCACACGCTTCATGCTTGCCGATGTCGTCGAGGAGGTCATCGCGACCACAGTGCTGCCCAGCGGTGTGGGTCTGCGCGTCACCTTCGACGCCGACGACACGACGTTGCTGGACGCCGATTTCGACCAGATCTATCGCGCCCTTCTGAACCTTGTGCGCAACGCCTCGGATGCGGGCGCCGACGAGGTCCGCATCGAAGGGCAGCGCGAGACCGGACGCAGCCTCATCATGGTGACTGACGACGGCCCCGGCCTGCCGGATTTCGTGCGCGACAACCTCGCCAGCGAGGTGGCCGGCAAGTCGGAAGGCAGCAGCGGTCTGGGACTGATGATCACCGCCGAGATCGCGACGCGCCATGGCGGCGACTTGTCGGTGCAGGACACCGGGAACTGGGGCACCCGGTTCTGCCTGACCATCCCCGACACCGCCTGAAAGGCGATACCGGGGACACAGCGGCCGGGCGCGCGCGTCCGCGCAGCTCAGCCGACGATCTCGAGCTCGGAAAAGAAGAAGGCAATCTCCTGCGCCGCCGTTTCCGGCGCATCCGAGCCGTGAACCGAGTTCTCGCCGATGGAGGTGGCGAATTCCGCACGGATCGTGCCGGCTTCGGCTTCGGCAGGATTCGTCGCGCCCATGACTTCGCGATTGCGGGCGATCGCGCCCTCCCCTTCCAGGACCTGCACCACCACGGGTCCCGACGCCATGAAGCTGCACAGCTCCTCGTAGAAAGGGCGCTCCTTGTGCACCGCGTAGAAGGCGCCGGCCTGTGCCGGAGTCATCCGAATACGCTTTTGCGCCACGATGCGCAGCCCCGCCTCCTCGAACTTGGCGTTGACCCTGCCCGTGAGATTGCGCGCAGTCGCGTCAGGCTTGATAATGGAAAGAGTACGTTCGATGGCCATGTGTTCCGCCTCGGAGTTATTCTCGGCGGACCCCGTGCCCGCCGATTGCTGCGCGGTCGTAGCACGCACCGCACGGCGGTAAAAGTGGGGCCGGCGTGGCCAGCCGCGCCGGCCCCACATGAGGAGACAGGATCAGAACTGGTCGTCGGTGCCCGTACCAGTGCCTGTGCCCATGCCGTCACCGGTGCCCATGCCATCGCCACCCATTTCCGGCGCTGGCGGATCCTCCCGGTCGCGGTAGATGTATTCTTCGGCAGCGTCGGCCTCGTCGCGGGTGATGTCGAGCGTGATCTCGTTGCCGTCATAGTTGATATCGAGCCGCTCCCAATCGACGGCGATATCCTTGGAGCCGAAGCCAAGGAACCCGCCCACCGACACCACGGCGGCGCTGACGGTGCCGTCATCCATGTTGAGGATCAGATCCTCGATCGACCCGATACGTTCATTGGTCGGCGACATGACGCGCGCCCCGATGACCCAGTCCCCCTGGATCTCGGCGCGCTCCTGCTCCTCTACCAGCACATCATCGGCGGCGAGGGCCGGCGCGGCCATCAGCGGCGCGGCCATGGCAAATGCGATCAGGCGTTTCATGGCAAATTTCCTTTCCTTGTTAGTACCTTTTGACACCCTTCAAGGTAACGCAGGGCACTTCAGCCGAAAGGTCGCGCCGCCCGAACCGCCGAAACCGGCAGATGGTCGCCGAAACGGCGCCCTCGCATCCGCGAAAACCTGCCGACCCCACCCGTTTGACTCGCCGGCAGGGCTGGGGCACAGCGGCGCCATGCTGATCCTGAACAACATCACTTATTCGGTCGAGGGCACGCGGCTTTTCGAGGACGCGTCGGCGCGTATCCCCGACGGGCACAAGGTCGGGCTGGTCGGGCGCAACGGCTCGGGCAAGAGCACGCTGTTCCGGCTGATCCGCGGCGAACTGGCGCTGGAGAGCGGCGACATCATCCTTCCGTCGCGCGCGCGCATCGGCGGTGTTGCGCAGGAGGCACCGTCCTCCGGGGTTTCGCTGATTGAGACCGTGCTGCAGGCGGACACCGAACGCGCCGCGCTGATGGCGGAGGCCACAACCGCCAGCGACCCGGACCGCATCGCCGAAATCCAGACCCGGCTTGCCGATATCGACGCCTGGTCGGCCGAGGGGCGCGCCGCCGCCATCCTGAAGGGGCTGGGCTTCGACGAGGATGCGCAACAGCGTCCCTGTTCGGATTTCTCGGGCGGCTGGCGCATGCGGGTGGCACTGGCGGGCGTGCTCTTCGCCCAGCCGGACCTGCTGCTTCTGGACGAGCCGACCAATTACCTCGACCTCGAGGGGGCGCTCTGGCTGGAAAGCTACCTGCAGCGCTATCCGCACAGCGTCATCATCATCAGCCATGATCGCGGGCTGCTCAA
>CAZMBT010000109.1:0-7037 GCA_964564395.1 uncultured Alkalilacustris sp. | reverse complement strand
CGCATCGTGCTCAACGGGGCCGGCGCGGCCGGCATCGCCTGTCTCGAACTGATCAAGGCAATGGGTGCGCGCGCCGAGAACTGCATCGCCTGTGACACCAAGGGCGTGATCTACAAGGGCCGAGAGGCCGGCATGAACCAGTGGAAATCGGCCCATGCCGTCGACACCGGGCTGCGCACCCTGCACGAGGCGATGCAAGGTGCGGATGTCTTTCTGGGGGTGTCGGTCAAGGGGGCGGTTACCGCCGAGATGCTGGCCGCGATGGCCGATGACCCCGTCATCTTCGCAATGGCGAACCCCGATCCCGAGATCACCCCCGAAGAGGCGCGCGCCGTCCGTTCGGATGCCATCGTGGCGACCGGGCGGTCGGATTACCCCAATCAGGTCAACAATGTTCTGGGGTTTCCCTATCTGTTTCGCGGGGCGCTCGACATCAATGCGCGCGCCATAAACGACCCGATGAAGATCGCCTGTGCCGAGGCGCTCGCCGCGCTCGCACGCGAGGACGTGCCCGACGAGGTCGCGCTGGCCTATGGTCGCAAGCTGACCTTCGGGCGCGATTACATCATCCCCACGCCTTTCGATCCCCGGCTGATCCATCGTGTGCCGCCCGCGGTGGCGCGTGCCGGCATGGACAGCGGTGCGGCACGACGGCCGATCGTGGATATCGCGCGCTACGAGCTGGATCTGAAGGCCCGCATGGACCCCACCGCCACCATCCTGCAGGGCGTGCACGCCCGGGCCCGTGCGGCGCAGGCGCGCATGATCTTCGCCGAGGGCGACGATATCCGCGTCCTCCGCGCGGCCGTGGCCTACCGGCGTGCGGGACTCGGCGAGGCGCTTGTCGTCGGACGGCAGGACGATGTCGCCGAGAAGCTGGCGGCGACCGGCCTGCGCGATGCCGCCGAAGAGCTTCAGGTGATCAACGCCGCCAACACGCCACATCTGGAGACCTACAAGTCGTTTCTGTATGAGCGGCTGCAGCGGCGCGGGCACGACCGGCAGGACATTCACCGCCTGGCCGCGCGCGACCGGCACGTGTTTTCGGCGCTGATGCTGGCACATGGGCATGGCGACGGGCTGGTCACCGGGGCGACGCGAAAATCGGCGCATGTGATGGGCTTGCTCAATCACGTCTTTGACGCGCAGGCGCGCGACGGGGCCGTGGGGGTGACCGCGCTGTTGCATCACGGGCGGATCGTCCTGATCGCCGACACGCTGGTGCATGAATGGCCCGACGAGCACGATCTGGCGGATATTGCGGTCAAGGCGGCGAATGTGGCCCGGCATCTCGGTTTCGAGCCGCGCGTGGCCTTCGTGAGCTTCTCGACCTTCGGGTATCCGGTGTCGGAGCGCGCCGAAAAGATGCACCGTGCCCCCGAGGTGCTGGACCGGCGCGGTGTCGATTTCGAGTATGAGGGCGAGATGACCGTGGATGTCGCGCTCAGCATGCGCAGCATGGCGCATTATCCGTTCAGCCGGCTCACCGGTCCGGCGAATATTCTGGTGGTTCCGGCCCGGCATTCGGCGTCGATCTCGGTCAAGCTGATGCAGGAAATGGCAGGCGCCACGGTCATCGGCCCGATCCTGACCGGCGTGACACGGCCGATTCAGATCTGCTCCATCGGATCGACGGTCAACGATATCCTCAACATGGCCCTGATGGCCGCCTGCGATGTGGGGCGCGCATGAGGCCGGGCGCCCGGAACCTGATCACCGATATCGCCGGGTTGCGCGTGGGCAACGCCGAGGATGCGCGCATCAAGACCGGGGCAACGGTCCTGACCGGGGATGCGCCCTTCACCGCGGCGGTGCATGTCATGGGCGGGGCCCCGGGCACGCGCGAGACCGAGTTGCTGGCCCCGGACAAGCTGGTGCAGGAGGTCGATGCGCTGGTGCTTTCGGGCGGTTCGGCCTTCGGGCTGGATGCGGCCTCGGGCGTGGCCGATGCGTTGCGTGCGCAGGGGCGCGGCTTCGATGTCGGCGGGCAGCGTGTGCCCATCGTCCCGGGTGCGATCCTGTTCGATCTGCTCAATGGGGGCGACAAGGGCTGGGCGATGAACCCTTACAAGGCGCTGGGTGCGCAGGCGCTCGCCGCGGCGGGTCCGACATTCGCGCTGGGCTCGGTCGGCGCGGGAACCGGTGCAACCGCGATGGACCTGAAGGGCGGGCTCGGCTCTGCCTCGCTTGTGCTTGAGGACGGCCTGACGGTCGGCGCGCTGGTGGCGGTGAATGCCGTCGGCTCGGCAGTGGTGCAGGGCGGGCCGCATTTCTGGGCTGCGCCATTCGAGGTCGAGGCCGAGTTTGGCGGCGTCGGCCCGGCCCGGAACCATGACCCGCTGCAGATGCCATGCCCCTTTGCGGATCAGGGCCGCAACACCACGATCGCGATCGTGGCCACGGATGCCGCGCTCACCCAGGCGCAGGCCACCCGCCTTGCGGTGAACGCCCATGACGGGCTGGCGCGCGCGCTCGTGCCCAGCCACACGCCCTTCGACGGGGATCTTGTATTCGCCGCAGCAACGGGCGCGCGTACACTGGACGATCCGGCACAGGATGCGCTGCGTCTCGGCCACGCCGCCGCCGTCTGCCTCGCACGCGCGACGGCGCGCGGGGTGTGGGCCGCAGCGCCGGCCGAGGGTGATACGCTGCCATGCTGGCGCAGCCTGTTCGGGTAAGGCTCGGCATCCTTGCCAGCCCCACGCGTCTGCGCAGCGCGATCAGGCAACCCTGCCCAGCAGCTCCGTGATCTGTGCATGACCCGGTTTGCGCGCAAGACCACGCTCAAGCGTGGCACGCGCCTCGGCGGTTTCGCCGGTGTCGATATGCAGCTTCGCAAGCAGCGGATAGGCGGGCATCGGCGCCCGCTCGAGCGCGATCAGCTCAGAAAGCGCGGCCTTTGCGGTTGCCGTTTCGCCCAGATCGACAAGGATGCGACAGCGGGTCATCGCAAAACGCGCACTGTTCGGTGCAAGGCGCAGCGCCTCGTCGATCGCGTCGCGCGCGCCGTCGAGCTCACCCGCGCGCTGCAACTCGGTCGCGAGAAGCGCGGGGATGCTGGCAAAACCCAGCCGCGCATCGCGCGCCGCACGCAGATGGACGATCGCCTCGCTGGCGCGGCGCGGATCGCGTTGAAGGCACAGGCCGGCCCAGGCCCGGAAGGCGGGCGCCTCGCTGATCTTCGCCGCCTCGGTCGCCGCCTCGGCGGCTGCAGCATGATCCCGGCGCAGCATGTGAACATGACTGATCCGTTGCCATGTCATCGCATCGCCGGTGCCTGCCTCCGCCAGGGGGCGGAGCCGCGCCAGCGCGGCATCGGTATCGCCGCGATGGGCCTCGATCATCGCGAGGCCACCGCGTATGGCGGGTGTACCTTCCGCCTGCGACAGGGCCTTCTCGAAGCGTCGCGCGTAGCGATCGGCCAGGCCCTTTTCCAGCGAGGCCCCCACAAGCTTGGTGCCCAGAAGCGGCTCCCAGTCCCACCAGAGCGGCTCGCTTGACCCGGCATGCAGCGCGGTTCCGGTCGCCGCGTCCCCGCCGCCCAGAGTCAGCAACGGCGCCAGCCGAACGCCGTCGATCCGTTCACTTCGCAGCAGCGCCGGACTCAGACGGCGCCCGGCGATCGCGATCACCTCGGGCTGCGCGGGCAGGAAGTTGTCGGCGTCCAGCGCGCCGCGCAGGATCAGCGCGGGCAGAATCCGTCGCAGGCCCACCGCATCGCCCTTGATCCAGACGGCACCGGCGAGCGCGCGACGCGCGGCCTCGTGCTGCCCGATCCTGCACTGCGCAACGGCTTCAAGCACGCGGCACATCGCCAGATCGATATCGTGATAGATGGTGCGCTGCCGCGCGATCCCGGCAATGGCGAGTGCGCCATCGGGGTCTTCCTGCGCGAGGGCGATGCTCATCGCTTGCGCAAAGATGAAGGACACCTCCAGCCCCCGCTCGATGCAGTCGCGGTAGAGACGCATCGCGTCCGCTCCGCGTCCCTCGGCCTCGAGATACTGGCGCATATGCGGCAGGGACTGCCCGAGATCGCCATCGCCGGCAAAGCTGCCCGGGTCGCGGCGCAACCGGTCCAGCAATACTTCGTTTGCCGCCTTGAGCGCGTCGGGGGCGAGATCGTCCTTGACGTCGAGCTTCACCGCGCCGCCGAGATCGGCTGCCGTCGTCGAAAACGCCGAGGCTTCGGGGGCGATGATCCGGTCACAGCAGGACATGGCCATAAGCTCGGCAAAGTCGCGCGCGCCTTGATCGAGCTGCGATACATCGACGAAATCGGAGATCGTGCACAGCTGCGGATGATCCGCCTGCAGCCGCGCGATGATCTCTGGGTTGTCCGAAAACAGGATGACCCGACGCGCATGCGCGATCTCGGCGTCGATATGGGCGTGGTAGTATTCCAAAGGCACGTATTTATGCGGCCAGGCGCGGTTGCGCGCCTTGATGTCGTCGCTCAGATCGCCGCGTCGGATGTGGTAGGCGACGGCGCCATCCAGCGCTGTCTTCAACTTCTTGACAAGCGGGTCCAGCGGTGCCGCGAAGGGCAGGGCCTGAAAGATGGCGCGACATTGCGCCGCAACTTCGGCTGCGTCCTCGCCGCGCAGCGCCGTGATGCCGAAGGCCATGCCCACCTCGACATCGCCGCCGGCCTGCAGATGCGCGGCCAGGTCTTCCGGCGGCCTGCCCTCGAAGCGTCCCAGCCGTTCCGCACCGGGCCGCAGGGCGCGCCAGGCATCGGCGTCGATGAAATGCTCTGCCACGAACCGCTCATCGAAAAGCGCCGTGGGGTCGTTGAACTCCGCGCCGACGCCCGTGGTCACCGGCCAGTGCATCCGCAGCGGCGCCCCCAGGTCCCGTGCCAGCCGCCAGGCGTTGACCAGCGACAGCAGGCGCGCGCCAAGACGGTCATTGCGAAAGGCGACCAGCCGACCCGGGGTCATGGCGTCGCGGCCCGTCCCGCATCGCGATGGATGTACCAGTCGTCGAAGCGGGTGTATTCCGGGAAGCGGCGCACATACCCGTGCCGGGTCAGCAACTCATGAATGCCCTCGCGCAGCGGCGTGAAATTGTGCTCGACGGTGAAGGCCTTGACGAAGCGTTTCGAGAAATCGAAATGCGACAGGATCTCCAGCTCCGAGCCTTCGGTATCGACCGAGATGTAATCGATCTCGGCAGGGGCGCCGTGCTCATCGAGAAGATCGTCGAGCGAAATCGTCTCGACCGGCACGCTTCGGGCGTTGGCGCGCATGCTGTCTTCGTTGTGATCCTGCGGGTCGATGGCCTCCAGCCGCGAGAACATCGCCTTTTCGGTCATCAGGAAGTTCAGCGTCTCGCCTGACCGCGAATAGACGCATTTGTGGCTGATCGCGCAGCCGCGTTCGCGCGCCAGGCGTTCATGATATTCGGGGTTGGGTTCGGCAACGATGCCGCGCCAGCCATACTGCGTTTCCAGGATGTGACTGTTCGACATGGTGATGCCGTTGGTCGCGCCGAACTCCACGAAATAGCCGTCGCGGATTTCGCCCAGCTCGTACTGGACCCAGAGATCCTGCATGAGCTGCCCCTGCGCGTGCTTGACCCGAGGCAAGGCGAAGGCGAAGAAATGGTCGAGCGTGGCGGCCTCGGGGTCATAGTCGCGCTGACGCTGCGCCTTGCGATTGCGCGTCAGGATGGTCAGCATCGCGGACGCGATCTTCGCATCCTTGTTGTCGATGCCCAGCTCGCGCATCGCCCTGTTGATGCGGTTCTCATTGCGGGGTGAGGCGTCGTTGGCCATCGGGCGCTCCCTTCGGGTTGGGCGGGTCAGCTCCGCGCGCGGTCGCCGCCGGTGCGGCAATACCAGTCATACATCTTCTCGAGCCCGGTGCGGATCGACGATTTCGGTTGCCAGCCCAGCGCGTGCAGGCGGCTGTTGTCCATGATCTTGCGCGGGGTGCCGTTGGGCTTCGACGTGTCCCACACGATCCGCCCTTCATAGCCCGTGATCTCGGCGATCATAACCGTCAGCTCGCGGATCGAGATTTCCTCGCTGCTGCCGGCATTGATCATGCCGCCCTCTTCGTAGGTGTCCATCAGGAAGACGCAGGCATCGCCCAGATCGTCGGCATCGACCAGCTCGCGCAGCGGTGACCCGTCGCCCCAGGCCGTGACCTCCGGCACCCCTGCCAGGCGCGCCTCGTGAAAGCGGCGCATGAGCCCGGCCACGACATGGCTCGATTCCGGGTCGAAATTGTCGCCCACACCGAACACGTTGGATGGCATCACGGTAAAGGCGTCGAAGCCGAACTGCCGCCGATAGGCGTCGCACATCACCTTGCCGGCGATCTTGGCGACGGCATAGGGCTTGTTCGTTTCCTCGAGCGGGCCGGTCAGAAGCGCATCCTCGGGGATCGGCTGCTCGGCATGCCTGGGGTAGATGCACGAGGAGCCGAGAAACAGCAGCTTGCGCGCGCCGTGGCGGTGCGCCGCGTCGATCACGTTGGTCTGGATCATCAGGTTTTCGCGGATGAAGTCGCCGCCGCGCTGGTCATTGGCGAGAATGCCGCCGACGCGGGCCGCCGCGAGGAAGACGTATTCGGGCCGTTCCGTCGCGAAGAAGGCCTCGACTTGCGCGGGGTCGGTCAGGTCGAGCTCGGCGCTGGTGCGCTGCAGCAGGTTGGCATGGCCATGTGCGCGCAGCGCGCGGCAGATCGCCGAACCAACCATGCCGCGATGTCCGGCGACGTAGATTCGCGCATTCCTGTCCATATGGCGGGACCCTTTCGCTTAAAGTCACATGAGGGCGTTTTCGGGACGGTCGGCGCGGTGGCGCGCGTACCATTCCGCCGTGCGGCGCAGCCCCTCGCGCAGATCCACGGCGGGTGCGTAGCCGAGGCGGCGCATGCGGCCGATTTCGGGGCAGCGCCGCGGCGTGGCGCCCTCGGCGGCCGGGGTGGGCACAATCTCGAGCGGCGTTCCGACCACCTCGCCGGTCAGGGCTGCCAGATCGCGGATCGATGTCTCGGTGTCGTTGCCGATGTGATAGACCGCCCGGT
>CAZMBT010000108.1:0-7148 GCA_964564395.1 uncultured Alkalilacustris sp. | reverse complement strand
GCGGGCAAGATGCCCCCCGGCTGGCTGAAAGCACAGCGCAAGGGTGCGCGCTGGATGGTGGAATGCGACGACAGCGATACCTGCCTGCGCCGCATGATCGACGAGGGCGTGGCCTTCTCCGAACTGACGGTCGTGCCTCTCGGGCTGAGGGACATCATCGCCCGCTTCGAACAGCAACAGGACCGCCCATGAGCGCCCGGCAGCTTCGCGCGGAGATCGTTCTCGTCTTGCTCGTACTCGGGCGACAGCCCGGGTTCTGGGTTCCGACAGTGCTCTTCCCGTCCATGCTCTATGCATTCTTCGGCGCCGGATTCATGAGCTTCGGCCCGGCGGCGGGCTATGCGATGGCCTCATTCGCCGTCTACGCGGTTCTCGGCGTCGGATTCTATCAGTTCGGGGTCACCGTCGCGCAGGATCGCACCGACCCCTTTGTGATCTGGCAACGTCTGCTGCCCGGGTCCTCGATCGCCCCCTGGGTGGCGCGGGTGCTTGTGGGCATGGGGTTTGCAACGCTGGCGATGACGCTGGTGCTGATGCTGGGCAAACTCCTGAGCGGCGTGGTTCTGGACGAAGCTGTGGCCTGGCTGCGGCTGGCCGGGATAACCCTGATGGCGGCCTTTCCCGCCACGTTGATGGGCACTGCACTGGGCTCGATCGCCTCGCCGCGCGCGGCCGTACCGCTGGCCAACCTGATCTTCCTGCCGCTGGCCTATCTGGGCGGGCTCTGGATGCCACCCTATCTACTGCCCGAATTCGTGACCGCCATATCGATCTGGACACCGACCCGGGCGATGGGCGAACTGGCCTGGGCCGCGCTGGACGGGCGGCCCGTGCCGGCGCGGTACCTGCTCGTGCTGGCGGGGTGGACGACGCTTGCCGCGGCCATCACCTGGGCGGGTCAAAGGCGCCATCGCAAGGCGCTGTTCGGATAGGCCACCAAGCCCGTCGTCGCGGCGCCGCGGCAGCAAGAACGCCGCAGATGCGCACAGGCGACCGGATCCGCCCTGCATGCCGGTTGGCCATTCTTCCTGAGCCGGGGTGGCGAAAACGCACGCCATTCAATCCAGCGAACCGGGCGTCGCACGGCCGACATCTTCGGGCGCGACGGCCACGGACTTCACGACAGCATGGCATCGCTGGCCGGGCTCCAACCCCATCGCCGCGACCGACCGACGGGTGACGCGCGCGGTCAGGCGTTGCCCCGGAGCGCCGGACCCGCCAGGCCCCAGGATCAGCGACACCAGCGCGCCGGGGCCTTTGCCGAGGCGAATCTCGTCGATGGTCCCCGACAGGATACTGAGTGCCGACAACCCCTCGGGACGCACACGCGACAGGATCACATCCCGCGCCGCGACGCGCACTCGGATCGCGGCGCCCGGCGCCTCGGACACGTGCGGCAGAAGGATCGAGCCGCCCCCCGTGGCCAGCTCGCTCAGCCCATCGCCATGGTGCGCCACCACCTGCGCGGTCAGCACGGATGCCGCGCCGCGCGCGCCGACGGCCGCCACGTCACCGAGCACCTGCTCGGGCGGTCCGAGCGCCGCGACCCGGCCATTGCTGAGGGCCATCACGGTCGTCGCCAGCCGGGCCACCTCGCCCGAGGAATGACTGACATAGAGAATCGGCACCGAAACCTCGTCACGCAGACGCTCGAAATAGGGCAGGATCTCGGCCTTTCGCGCCTCGTCGAGGGCTGCCAATGGCTCATCCGCGAGGATCAGCCTGGGCGCGGCGAGCAGCGCGCGGCCGATGGCGACGCGCTGCTTCTCGCCGCCCGACAGCGCCGCGGGGCGCCGCGCCAGAAGATGGCCGATGCCAAGCAGCTCAATCACATGATCGAGGCTTTCGCCGCGCACATCGCGGGGCGCGAACCAGCGACCGTAAAGCAGGTTCTGCCGCACCGTCATGTGCGGAAACAGCCGCCCCTCCTGGAAGATGTAGCCAAGCCGACGGCGGTTCGCCGGCAGCCAATGCCGTGCATCGGTGTCCACGAGCACCCAGTCGCCGGCCGCGATCCGCCCGGCATCGGGTCGCAAAAGGCCGGCCACCGCATTGACCAGCGTCGTCTTGCCCGAGCCCGATGGGCCGAACAGGACCGTCACCCCCGCCGGGGCCTCGACATCCACATCCAGCTCGAACCCCTCGAACCGGTGCCGGACCCGCAGCGCCAGCGTCATGAGGCCCCCACCAGGCGGGCCACGCGGCGCGCGACGAACTCCGACAGCAGCAGCGCGGCCATGGCGATGACGATGGCGACGATTACCAGCCGCATCGCCGCCTCCTCTCCGCCGGGCACCTGCAGGAAGGTATAGATTGCCAGCGGCATGGTCTCGGTCTCGCCGCGAATGTTCGATACGAAAGTGATGGTTGCCCCGAACTCGCCGATGGCCTTGGCGAAGGCCAGGATGGCGCCGGCCAAGATGCCCGGCAGGATCAGCGGCAGCGTGACCGTCACGAACACCCAAAGGCGCGAGGCCCCCAGCGTTTCCGCCGCCTGCTCCAGCCGGGGGTCGACGGCCTCGATGGCAATCCGGATCACGCGCACCATCAACGGGAAGGCCATGACGCCTGCCGCGACCGCCGCGCCGGTCCAGCGAAAGGCAACGACAATGCCGAACCATTGATCCAGGAACTGCCCCATAGGCCCCCGCCGCCCCAGGAGAAGCAGCAGCAGATACCCCGTCACCACCGGCGGCAGGATCAGCGGCAGATGCACCATGCCGTTCAACAGCTGCTTGCCCGGAAACTCCTTGCGCGCCAGCGCATAGGCGACGAGGATGCCCAGAGGCAGGCTGACCAGGGTCGCCCAGATGGCCACGCGTGCCGACAGGCGCACCGCCGCCCATTCCGCGGGACCCAGCCAGCCTGAAAGCGATTCCCACATCACTCGATCACGTGAAAGCCATGGTCGGCCCAGATCGGGCGAGCAGCCGGCGAGGTCAGGAAACCCAGGAACTCTGCACTTTCGGGGCTGGACGATTGCGCCGTGATCGCCGCGGGCAGGATGATGGGTGGATGGCTGTCCTCGGGAAACGTACCGATGAGACTGACATTGTCGTCAATCGCCGCGTCGGTGGCATAGACGATGCCCAGCGGCGCTTCGCCCATTGCAACAAAGGCCAGCGCCGAACGTACATTGTAGGATTGCACGACGCGTTGTGCCACCGGTTCCCACAACCCCAGCGCGGTCAGGGCGGCCTTGCCATAGACGCCCGCCGGGACGGCATCGACCAGCGCCATCGACAGCCGCCCGCCATCGAGCATCCCGACGAGGTCGAGGGTTTCGTCGATGGTGACGGGCGCCACATCGCAGCCATGCGCGATCAGCACCAGGGTGTTGCCAAGGATGTCGCGCCGCGTTCCCGCGTCCAGATCGCCCGAGGCCTCGAGCGCATCCATCCAGTCGACACTGGCGGAGATGAAGATATCCGCCGGCGCGCCTCCCTGGATCTGGCGCGCGAGGGCCGAGGACCCGGCAAAGGACACGGTCGCGCGTTTGCCCGTCTCGGCCGTCCATTCCTCGGCCACTGCGTTCAGCGCGTTGGTCAGGCTGGCCGCGGCGAAAACCACGACCTCGTCGGCGGCGGCGCGGATCGGCGCGGCGACAAGAGCGAGCGCCGGGAAGCAAGCAAGAACCGTGCGGCGGGCGGCGGAGCGGAGCATACGGACCATCCCGTTGATATGTTCTCAAAAACATATCGCAGGAGGAAGGTCGTCGGCGCAAGCATTATCTTCCTGCGCGAATACCGTGACGCCTCGATGCCGCCGCGTTCGTGAACAGCACGGCCTCAGCCCGCTTCGGGCCGGGCGGGGACACTGCATGCGCTCGGCCTAGGCAAATGACTTGGCGAGGTCGCGCAGTTCGTTCTTCCTGACCTTCCCTGTCGTCGTCTTGGGCAATTCGCAGAAGACGATCTTCTTGGGGCGCTGAAATCCCGCGAGATGCGCGCGGGCATGCGTCAGCAGTTCCTCCTCGGTGGCCGTCGCGCCGTTTGCCAGCTCGACAAAGGCGCAAGGAACCTCGCCCCATTTCGCGTCCGGCATCGCCACGACAGCAGCCAGGCTCACGGCGGGGTGCGTATAGATGGCGTTCTCCACCGTGATGGATGAGATGTTCTCGCCGCCCGAGATGATGATGTCCTTGGCGCGATCGCGGATCTCGACATAGCCGTCGGGGTGTTGCACCGCGATGTCGCCGGACCAGAACCAGCCATCCCTGAATGCCCTGGCGGTCTCGTCGGGCTGCTTGAGATAGCCTTTCATGACGATGTTGCCCCGAAAGACGATCTCGCCCAGCGTCTCGCCATCCCAGGGCACCGGATGACCGGACTCGGGGTCGAGCACGAGCACGTCTTCCTGCAGTTCATACGCAACGCCCTGACGCGCCTTCAGGCGCGCGCGGTCCTGCGGGGGCAGATCCTGCCATCCCGGTTTTTCGGCGCAGACGACAGCGGGGCCGTAAACCTCGGTCAAACCGTAGACATGCGTGATGGAGATGCCCATCGCCTCCATGCCGGCGATGACCGTGGCCGGAGGCGGCGCGGCGGCGGTCATCATCGCAACCTTCTGCGGAAAGTCGCGCCGGTCCTCCGGCGGCGCGCCCGAGATCATCGACATGATGATCGGCGCACCGCAAAGATGCGTGACGCCGTGATCCGCGAACGCCGCGTAGATGGCATCGGCGCGGGGCGCGCGCAGGAACACATGGCATCCCGCCAGCAGCGTGATCGTCCACGGAAAACACCAGCCATTGCAGTGAAACAGCGGCAGCGTCCACAGATACACGGGATGATGCGGCATCTGCCACGTCACCACATTGTTGACCGCATTGGTCCAGGCGCCGCGATGGGAATAGACGACACCCTTGGGCCGCCCGGTGGTCCCCGACGTGTAATTCAGCGCCAGCGCATCCCACTCGTCATCGGGCAGCGTATAGGGGTGTTCGGGATCGCCTTCGGCGAGCAGGTCGTCATAGGTGAGCGCCCCGATCCGGTCGCCACCGGGGCCTTGCGGATCCTCGATATCGACGATCAGCAGGTCACGCCCGGATTGACGCAGCGCGTCGGCCGCCAGCGCGGAATACTCGGTATCGACCAGCAGCACCTTGGCATCGCCGTGATCGAGGATGTAGGCGATGGTCGCAGCGTCCAGCCGCACGTTATTGGCATTGATCACCGCCCCCAGCATCGGCACGGCCAGCGCGCATTCGAGCGCCTCGGGGATGTTGGGGGCGATCACCGCGACCGTATCACCCCGCACGACGCCGCGCCGCGCCAGGGCAGAGGCAAGGCGCCTGCAGCGCGCGGCGACCTCGCCCCAGTTGCGCCGTATGGACCCGTGAATCTGTGCCGGCAGTTCGGGATGCACGCGTTCGGCGCGTTTCAGAATCGAAACGGGCGACAGCGGCGCGTGATTGGCGCCGCAACGCGCCAGTTCGGGCCCATCATACGTCATTCGCCGCTCCAGTCGGGCATGGGTTCCTTGCGTGTGAACGCGCCGATGCCGGCCTCGGTATCGCGCGCCATCATGTTCTCGGCCATCACGCGCCCGGTATGGGCATAGGCCTCTTCGAGCGGCATCTCCGCCTGCTCGTAGAAGGCGCGCTTGCCGATCCTGATCGCGGCGGGCGATTTGTCGGCAATGGCTCGGGCCATGGCCGCCGAGGCATCTTCCAGCTCGGCACGCGGGACCACGCGGTTGATCAGCCCCATCTCGCGCGCCCGGGCCGCAGAGACGAACTCACCCAGGAGCAGCATCTCCATCGCCATCTTTCGCGGGATGTTGCGGCTCAGCGCGACCATCGGCGTCGAGCAGAACAGCCCGATATTCACACCCGAGGTCGCAAGGCGCGCATCGTCGGCGGCCACCGCGAGATCGCAGGACGCGACGAGCTGACACCCGGCCGCGGTGGCGATCCCCTTGACCTCGGCGATGACCGGTTGGGGCAGCCGCACCACTCGCATCATCATCGCCGAACAGGTCGCGAAGAGATCCTGAAAATACTGAAAACCGCCGTCGTCATCGGCGCGGCGCGCGGTCATTTCCTTGAGGTTGTGGCCTGCACAGAAGTGATCGCCGGCACTGCGCAGGATCACCACCTTGACCGAACGATCCTGCGCGATGTCGTCGAATCTTTCGGACAGCGCGGCCAGCATCGCCTCGGACAATGCATTAATCGACTTCGGCTGGTTGAGCGTGAGCACGGCAACGCCCGCGTCATCGCTGCGCTCCACGAGGTCGGTGGTGGACATCTCGCCTTCATAAGCCATTGGCATACCCCTCCTGCACGGACGCGCCCAGATCACCGCGCGCAATGTCGCCAGCCCGCATCATGACGCGCGGGACCGGGTTGATCAATCGATGCCGGCACGTTGGCGGCATTCCCCGGACAAAAGACATGCTCGGCGCGGCATTCCGGGCCATGGCCCTGCTTCGCGGCCCTGAACGAAGGGACCTCGGCGCACCCGGTTGGCGACAGCACGCCACAGGGTTAAGCAGGGCGCCGCGCGACACGGCCTGCGCTTCGGTGCGGCCGCCGACCCCGCCGCCAGTTCAACAATCAACGGACGACATCATGAGCCAGAACCTCTCGCGAAGCCAGACCACGCGCAAGATCGTCACCGCGCATCGCGGCGGCGTCGTCGCCGCCCAGCACCGCCGCGCCGCCGAGATCGGCGCCGAGGTGCTCGGTCAGGGCGGGGACGCCGTGGATGCCGCCGTGGCCGTCTCCTTCGCGCTCGGGGTCGTCGAACCCTGGATGAGCGGCCCGGCGGGGGGCGGCGCGATGATGATCTGGCGCGCAGAGACCGGCGCGGCGCATGCCGTCAATTTCGGCATGCGCGCGCCGGCGGGGCTCGACCCGGCGGACTACCCGCTCGCCGGGACCGGGCGCGCGGGGGATCTGTTTCCCTGGGAGGCGGTCGCGGGCGACCGCAATGTCGAAGGCGCCATGGCGGTTGCCGTACCCGGCACGGTGGACGGGGTCGGGCGCGCGCATGACCGCTTCGGCACCATGCCCTGGTCCGAGCTCGTCGCCCCGGCCGTCGCCGTCGCGCGCGAAGGTGTCGAGGTGGATTGGTACACCGGGCTGGTAATCGCCTCGGCGGCACGGTCGCTGGCGCGCGATGCGGATGCGGCGGCGCTGTTTC
>CAZMBT010000107.1:0-7194 GCA_964564395.1 uncultured Alkalilacustris sp. | reverse complement strand
GCGCGATCGCCGCCACGATGACCATCGAGGTCGCCGCCGAGAACCCGCCCAGAAACGCCAGCATCGCCAGCGCCCCGCGATCCTGCGACAGCGGCAGCGTCAGCACGAAGAGGTCGGGGTTGCTGTCGGCGGGCAGCAGGTCGCGCCCGATCACCGCGATCGGGATCACGAACAGGCTCATCAGGAAGAGATAGAGCGGAAACGCCCAGGACGCGGTCGCAAGGTGGCGTTCGTCGACATTCTCGACCACCGTGACCTGAAACATGCGCGGCAGGCACAGGATCGCCACCGCCGCGAGAAAGGTCAGCCCGGCCAGACGCCCCGGCTGCGGCGCCCATTCGGGCGGCGGATTGGCCTCGATGCGGGCGATGATGTCGCCCGGCCCGTCGCCCAGCGCCCAGACGACGAACACGCCGACCGCCAGCAATGCGACGAGCTTGACCACCGCCTCCACCGCGATGGCGGTGACCACGCCGGGATGCTGTTCATTGGCGTCGAGGTTGCGGGTGCCGAACAGGATGGTGAACAGCGCCAGCCCTGCCGCCACCCACAGCGCCGTCATGGTGTCGGCCTGCGGGGCCCAGCCGCCGGAGGCGCCGGCCGCGAAGACCGAGAAGGAGACCGCGATCGATTGCAGTTGCAGCGCGATATAAGGCGTCGTCCCGGTGACCGCCAGAAGCGTGACCACGACCCCGAGAGCCGTGGACTTGCCGTAACGCGACGAGATCAGATCGGCGATGGAGGTGACGCGCTGCGTCTTGGCGATGCGCAGCAGCTTGCGCAGAATCCACCACCACCCCACGAACACGAGCGTCGGCCCGAGATAGATGGTCATGAATTCGAGCCCCGAGCGCGCCGCATATCCGACGGCGCCGTAGAAGGTCCAGGCGGTGCAGTAGACCGACAGCGACAAGGTGTAGACCAGCGGCGAACGCAGCCAGCCCGCGCGCCCGCGCGCGGCGCGCCGTTCGACCGCGAAGGCGACCAGAAACAGGAAGGCGACATAGCTCAGGCACGCCAGGACGAGCAGGTTGAACGGCACCATCAGCCCCGCCCCCGCGCGCCCGGACTCCCGGTATCGCGCCTGGCATCGGGTATCGGGGCACCCGCATCTGACCGGTACCGCGCGTCGTCCGAGCCGTCGGGCGCATGGTCTGGCGCGTCGGCCGCATCGGGCGCGTCGGCGCCGCCCCCGCCGGGGCCGCGCGCTGCGCCCCTGTCGGGGTCGCGCCCGATGGCCGCCCCGGGTGCATCGCGTCCCAGCCGCCGCGCCAGCGCCCAGGCACCAATGATGAGCAGCCCCCAGACCCCGAACAGATAAAGCCCTTGCCGCGCCGTCGCGGCTTCCGGCTGCACCGACGGTGTCCAGAACATCGCGACCGCGAACAACACCATGCCGGCAAAAGGCAGCAGCCGCGCCGCGTCGATCAGCCGGCGCCGCCGATACATGCGGCGCGCCAGGTATAGCGGCTGCGCACCGCGCTCGGTCACGGCCCGACCAGCTCGCGCACCGCGGACAGCACATCGCTGTTGGCGAAAGGCTTGGTCATGAACCGGGTCACGCCCTGGCGCTCGGCCTGTTCGCGGTCACGGTCATGGCCCTTGGCGGTCAGCATCAGGACCGGGATCGCGCACGTGGCGGGGTCGGCCCGCAGATCGTTCAGGATGTCGAAGCCGCTGCGACCCGGCAGCATGATGTCGAGGATCACGAGATCGGGCCGCATGCGCTGCACCAGCGACGCGGCATCCTGGCCCTGCGCATGGGCCGTTACCTGCCACCCGTCGCGGCTGAGGATGAAGCGGATCGCTTCGGTGATGTTCGGCTCATCCTCGATCAGCAGCACATGCTTGCCCAAACGCCGGCGTCCCCCCTGCTGCCTGTCCTCGTCTCCCGAGACCGACTATCACCAACTCGCCGCCGCCTGTCAAAACTCCTCTGCGAGGATCGACGGCTCGCGCCGGGCGGGACAGACGCGCCGCGGGCAGATCCGGCAACTGGTCCCGATGGGGCGCGCGTCGGTGCCGGCGCCGTGGCCGGGGCCGGCGGCGGGGCGCTCGGGCGGGTCGGGTGCAGGCGCGATCAGCATCGTGGCCTCGACGATCATTGGCGCGTTGAACTGCGGCGGTACCACCTGCTCGCAGACCGAATAGGTCATGAAACGGCGCGGCAGGCGGCCCGCCATCTCCACCCGCCGCGCCAATGGCCGCCCCGGATCGCCCAGCGCATCATAGAGCGGCCAAAGCGGACAGGCCGCGCCGAAACGCGGCAGCGCGAACCCCTCCACGGGTTTGCGCAGCACCAGCGTCCCGGAGGCGTCGCACACCACCAGCCCCGTCCGGTCCAGCCCGGCCGCCGCCAGCACCTGCTGTCCTGGCCCGGCGTCGGGCGTCCCCGGCTGCGGCGGCAACATCGCCAGACGACGCAACATGCGCCCGACCGACACGCCGAACTCATGCGCGATGCGCGCCGGATCCGGCCCCTGCCGTGCAACGGCATCCAGCACATCGCGCACCGGCATCGCATGCGCGTCGTCGCGGTAGCGTTCGATGAAGCGCCGCGCCAGGGTCCGCGCCGGGCGCGTGGCAAGCTCGGGCACATCCGATATGAGCGCCTGCGCTTCGGGCGGATCGTCGGCCTCCAGCTCGGGCAGGTGATAGTTCCGTGCGGTGAGCCAGGCCTCCAGCTCCTCCTGCGGCGCGGCCAAGCCGCTCTCCTCGACCCCGGCGGCATCGAGATACCCGACCAGCGCCTGCGCGCCTTCGGCCAGACGCACGCTGTCGTCATGCAGATTGGCGTGAAACTTGCGCTGCCATGCGGGGTCGATATCCTCGGTCTCCGACAGGATCGCCGCGGTCGAGCGCACCGCGCTGACCGCCGACAACACCTCATGCAACGCCGTCGAAAGATAGGGGTCATGCATCATGCGGTCGGTCAGCCGCTCGACCGTACGCTCGAGCTGCAACAGCCGGGTCCGTTGTGCCACGACCAGTTCGGCCCAGCCGGGAAACCGCCCGGCGAATTCCTCGATGCGCTCCAGCTCGGCAGGGGCGACCTCCGCGCCGTCGGCGGCGGCCTCGCGCAGCCCGTCGAAGATCGGATCGCGCCCGCCCTCGCTGAGCGTGACCGCCGGAACCGCAAGCACCGCGGCGATGCGGTCCAGAAGGGCCGCGCCGGGCCGGCGGCGATTGTGCTCGATAAGATTGAGATATGAGGCCGAGATCCCCGCGCGCCGTGCCAGATCGGATTGGCGCAGTTCCTTGCGCAGACGGGTTTCGCGAATGCGTGTGCCGATCAGTCCGGTGCGCGACATCGCCAGCAGCCCTCCCCGGAGCCCGCCATCGGGCCCTTGCATCGCGTCACAATCGCGCATCCGCGCCGACACGAAAAGCCCGCTGCGGGCCGATGCGCCGGGCGTTCGCGGCGCGGCCCGGCAAAGTCGCGGCTTTTCAGCCCGTGCCATGTCGCGTATAAGCCCCGCAACTCTGCCGGCGGCACCGCAGCAGAGCAAGGGGATCAATCGGGGACGGGAATGACAAAGGAACGCAACGAAGCGGATGTGGCCTTCATCGAGGCATTGGCCGAGCTTCTGGACCGCAACCGGCTCGCCGAAATCGAGGTCCGGCGCGAATATGGCGAGGACGACAGCCTCGACATCCGCATCTCCAAGCACGCCGCCCCGCCCCCGGCACCGCAAGCCGCAGCCGCCCCGGCCGCACCGGCGCCGGCCGCGGCAGCGCAGGCTGCCCCCGAGCCGGCGCCCGCCGCCGCGCCGGCCGGGCAGCAGGACCCGGCCGAACACCCCGGCGCGGTGGCCTCGCCCATGGTCGGCACCGTCTATCTGGCGCCCGAGCCCGGCGCCGATCCCTTCGTGAGCGTCGGCGCGACGGTCACCGAGGGTGAGACGCTGCTGATCATCGAGGCGATGAAGACCATGAACCACATTCCCGCGCCGCGAAGCGGCACGGTGCGCCGAATCCTCGTCAATGATGCGAGCCCCGTCGAGTTCGGCGCGCCGCTCATGATCATCGATTGAGGGCGGGGGCATGTTCCAGAAGATCCTCATCGCCAACCGGGGCGAGATCGCCTTGCGCGTCATCCGCGCCTGCCGCGAAATGGGCATCCGGTCGGTCGCGGTGCATTCGACCGCGGATTCCGACGCCATGCATGTGCGCATGGCCGACGAGGCGCTGTGCATCGGCCCGCCCTCGGCCACGGACAGCTACCTGTCGGTCCCGGCAATCATCTCGGCTTGCGAGATCACCGGCGCCGAGGCCATCCACCCCGGCTATGGCTTCCTGTCGGAGAATGCGCAGTTCGTGCAGATCGTCGAGGATCACGGGCTGACCTTCATCGGCCCCTCGGCCGAGCACATCCGGCTGATGGGCGACAAGATCACCGCCAAGGACACCATGAAGGCGCTGGGGGTCCCCTGCGTGCCGGGGTCGGACGGTGGTGTGCGCGACGCGGCCGAGGCGCACAAGATCGCCGAGGACATCGGCTTTCCCGTCATCGTCAAGGCCACGGCAGGTGGCGGCGGGCGCGGCATGAAGCTGGCCCGAACCGCCGACGAGTTCGAGCGCGCCTTCCGCACCGCGCGCGCCGAAGCGAAGGCCGCCTTCGGCAATGACGAGGTCTATATCGAGAAGTACCTTGCCAATCCGCGGCATATCGAGATCCAGGTCTTCGGGGACGGCAAGGGCAACGCGGTGCATCTGGGCGAACGCGACTGCTCACTGCAGCGGCGCCATCAGAAGGTCTTCGAGGAGGCCCCCGGCCCCGAGGTCGATGCCCAGACGCGCGCCCGGATCGGTGCGCTTTGCGCCGACGCTGTGGCGCGCATCGGCTATTCCGGGGCCGGCACGATCGAATTCCTGTACGAGAACGGCGAATTCTTCTTCATCGAGATGAACACCCGCCTGCAGGTCGAGCATCCGGTGACCGAGGCGATCTTCGGCATCGACCTCGTGCGCGAGCAGATCCGCATCGCGGCGGGGCACCCGATGTCCTTCACGCAGGAGGATCTGGTGCTGCGCGGTCACGCCATCGAGGTGCGCATCAACGCCGAAAGGCTGCCCGACTTCGCGCCCTGTCCGGGCCGGGTGGATGTGTTCCACGCCCCCGGGGGGCTGGGCGTGCGAATGGACTCGGCGCTTTACGCCGGCTACAGGATCCCCCCCTATTATGACAGCCTTGTCGCCAAGCTGATCGTGCAGGGCCGCGACCGCCCCGAGGCGCTGGCGCGGCTGCGCCGCGCGCTGGGCGAGCTGATCATCGACGGCGTCGAAACCACGGTGCCGCTGTTTCACGCGCTGCTGGCCGAGCCCGACATCCAGCGCGGGGACTATTCCATCCACTGGCTGGAAGACTGGCTGGCGCGCAACATCGACCCCGACAGCTGACACGGGCGCGATGGCGCCGGGCTCAGGCGCCGGTATCCGTGCCGGCGCACGCGGCGGGATCATTGTCCAGGGTGATCGGCTGACCATGCGGGGTTGCGCGCGCCGCACGGCGCCACGCCGTGCTCAGGCGGGCCATATCCGCCTGCCCGGCGACGCCCTTGTCGATCAGCAGACCTTCCAGCGCCGCAAGCCAGTCCTCATAATAGTCGCCGCCATCGGCGGCGGCATCGGCCCGCGCCCGCGCGGCGCCCAACCGCGCGGCCCATTCCTGCCAGGTGAACACCCCCTGCCGGTGCAGCGCGACCACCATCGCGAACGCCTGCGCCTGCCAGGGCGCCGCGAAGACCGGCGCATCCTGCCCGGGGGTGTCTGGTCCCGGCGCTTCAGACCGCATCGAGATAGCTTTCCCAGGCATCCACCGTGACCTCGACCGACGGGTCCGCGTCGGGGCCCCACAACTCGGTCGCGTCAAAGCCCACGGTGTAGAGGCGTTGCGGCGCCTCGCCGGCGCCATGCGCATTGCTGTCGGCAAAGACATGACCGCCATGATCGGCGATCACGGTCCCGACATGCCCGCGCACATAGCGCGGCAACCGCGTATGCCCGGCGGGGTGATGATTGCGCGCGCGCACCCGCGCCCCGGGCGCGAAACGCGGCGCGGCCGCGATCGCGCGCGCCGTGGGGCCGCCGGCGGCCAGCGCGGCGGGCACATCCTCGGCGCGCAGTGGCGCCGCCGTGCCGGGAGGGGCCGGGTCCAGGGCCCGGCCCGCGGCCAACTCGGCCGCCGTGACGATGCCGTGGCGCTGCAGCAGCGCCTCCAGCGCGCGGATCCAGATCTCGAAATAGCTGGAGTTGTAATAGACGGCCGGATGCAGGCTTTCACGCGCATGGCGGCTTTCATCCAGCGTCCAGCGGCCCAGCGCCCCCGCGCAGAGCGTTAGCCCAAGGGCGCGGCGCTCCCACCCGGCGTGCAGGGCGGAGGCGCCCTCGGGCTCGGGGCGCACGGGGCCGAAACCCATCTGCCCGCCCAGATCCTGCGGCCCGTTCATGCCGCCTCCGGCGTGCGCGCGATCCCGGCGCCGATCATGCTGTCGCGGGTGACCAGCCCGGCCAGCGCCGCATTGCTCCACCCTTCGGTTCCCGGCGGGCGCATCGGCACCACCAGATAGCGCAGCTCGGCCGTGGAGTCCCAGACCCGGATGCGGGTCTGCGGCGGCAGGGTCAGTCCGAACTCGGCCAGCACGGCGCGCGGGTCCATCACCGCGCGGCTGCGATAGGCCGGGGACTTGTACCAGCCCGGCGGCAGCCCCAGCACCGGCCACGGATAGCACGAGCACAGGGTGCACACGACCAGGTTATGCGTCTCGGGCGTGTTGAACACGGCCTGCATGTGCTCGCCCTGCCGCCCGCCGAAGCCCATCGAGGCAACCGCCGCCGTCGCGTCGCGCGCCAGCGCCGCGGCGAAATCCGCATCGGTCCAGGCCCGCGCGACGACCTGCGCACCATTGCGGGGGCCAACGCGGTGTTCGTAGGTATCGACGATCGCGTCGATGGCGGCGGGATCGAGCAGCCCCTTCTGCGTCAGGATCGTCTCCAGCGCGCGCACCCGTGCCGTCATCGGATCGAGGTCGTTGTCATGGCCGTCCTCGGGGCCGGTGCTGTCATGGGGCATCACGCGCCTCCCGGTTCACACGTAGTCGGCGCGTTGCAGACCGTGCTTGGCCATCTTCTCGTTGAGGGTGCGCCGGGGCAGCCCCAGCTCTTCCATGACCGCGCTGATGGACCCCTTGTGAC
>CAZMBT010000106.1:2404-7194 GCA_964564395.1 uncultured Alkalilacustris sp. | reverse complement strand
GATCCAGTGCGCCGGATCCGCCGGCTGGTCGGGCTCCGCATTCTCGCCCAACCGTGCGCGCACGGTCGCGCGAATGGTGCCGCCTTCTCGGCTGATCCTGCCCACGAACGGGTGGTTCTCGCCCCTCGGGACCCCCTCACCGCCCTCCGGCACTGCACTCAGATCGTAGAGAGTGCCGTCCACGGTGATCGTGTCGCCGTTGACGAAGATCGTGGTTTCGGGCTGGCCGGGAAGCGCTCTTTGGGGGGAAAGCGTGATGTGCATGGTCTTCCTCCTCAGAACCAGCGTCCGACAGCGACAGCGCGTGTCATGATGAAGTCGCCGGACATATACTGACCGTGATCCCTGTCCTTCCCGTTCCGAAGCGATATGCTGGTACTCCCGGTTCCGCTGACCCAGGCATGTGCGCGATCACTCGTACTCACGCCAGCGTCCACGCCGGCGCCCTGCTCCGGTGTGTGTGACACAAGCGGCGTCGCCCCCGCGGCAAAGGATGCCGGGAAAACCCATGTCCGGGCGATAATCGCGTCCGTGACGACATCATCCAGAGCAACCCGCGCCCAGCAAATCTGCGTCCCGCCTGCGAAGCGGACATACTCTCCGTTGGAGTTGGACCCGTATTCCGGTTCCAGCCGCTTCCAGTCGATCCACCCGGAAGTATAGTATCGGTTCGCAACAAAGGAATTTGACCCCCTCGACATGAACAGCATCGAAACTTCGCCGCTGTTGTAGTGCTGGACCAGCACCGTTCCTGACAGTCCGAAAGGTCGATTGGCGTGCGTGCTATCTATCCGATAAAGCCCGTTCGGAACGTCACTCGGGTCGGCATCCACATCGGCAAGCGGATATTTCAGGCTGGTTGTGAGGCCGAGTCCGAAATCTCCGACCTTGGTAATTCGCCCCGGCGATATGTCAGTGCCGGATTGCGTGACGGCGGTGCCGCTGATCTCCGCCGCGGACAGGGTCGGAACGCTTACCCGACCGGACTCCCGGTCGATCTGCAGCGCGTCGACCCAGCTCGTGCCGTCTGCACTGACCTTGACGGCGAAATCGTCATCCCCGACCGTGCCCATCTCGGCCCGCCCGGACCAGCCAGTCTGGAACAGCAGGCTGGCGGTGTCGCCCGGCTCGGCCTTGTTGACTGTCAGGCGATGATCCGCGCCCTCATGCGTGAACAACGTGGCAGGCGCCGACACCGAAAGCCGGTTGATCGCATCGAAACCCGTGTTCACCCCGATCCCGGCCAGGTTCTCGGGGTCCTGCAGCGCGGGCCTTTCCCAGTCGCTTCCGGTCCAGATACGCAGATCCGATCCCAGCGCGGCGCTCCAGCCCGGTCGCGGCGCGATAAAGATCCAGTTCTGGCCGGACCAGGCCGCGAGCATATCCGGCTGCCCGGCCCAATCGCCTGTCGGCGAGGACCCGAGCGCCCAGACCTCGCCGTCCTGGGGCAGCGCCGGCGGCGTCTGCGCCCCGAACCCTTGCACCGTAAGCTGCACAAGCAGATCGAGCCGCTCCAGCGCCTCGTTGTGGGTTATGTGCTTTTGCGCCTGCGCTGGCTGCATGTAGGGCAGATCCAGCCTTGCCGACATCTCTGACATCACATTCTCCGGTCACCGCATGTCGGCGGACAACCTCATGTGAAGGCATCAAAACTCCCTTGCGGCACCGTCACGCACAATACCGGATCGGTGCAACAAGTGGGCGTCGGGGCCGGCGTCAGTCGTCGTCCTCCGCGACCTCCTCGACCTTCTGGCGGGCCGGCGCCTCCACATTTCTCTGATGGTGCGCGATGGCCTCTTCAAGATCGTCATAGTAGGTCAGATGTCCATTCTCGATCACCGCCCCGGCGGTACACAGCTTGCGGATCTTGGCCATCGAGTGCGAAACGAAAATGGCGCCGCTTTCCTCCATGCGCTGAAGAAAGACCACGTTGCTCTTGCTCTTGAAAGCGGCATCGCCGACGCTGGTCACCTCGTCGATCAGATAGGTATCAAAACGGATCCCCATCGAGACGCCAAACGACAGCCGCGCCTTCATCCCCGCCGAATAGGTCCGCACGGGCAGATGGAAATGCGCACCGAGTTCCGCGAAATCCTCGACGAAATCGATCAACTCATCGGTGTCCACGCCATAGACCCGCGCAATGAAGCGGATGTTCTGCGCACCGGTCAGATCCCGGTGAAAGCTGCCGGCGAAGCCAACCGGCCATGAGATCGTTCCGGTCGAGACGATTCGCCCCGAATCCTGCTGCATCGTGCCGGCGATCATAGACATCAGCGTCGTTTTTCCGGCCCCGTTGCGCCCCAGCAGCCCCACGGCGACTCCGGTCGGAAAGGTGGCGCATATGTTATCCGCAACCACCTTGCGCGTCCCTTTGATGATGAAGTCCTTGCAGAGGTTCTCCAGCCGGATCATGCGTTATCGACGGTCCCTGATGCTGTAGAAGATGAGCGACCCGAGCGCCCAGGCCAGAAACAGGAACAGCCCGGCAAGTCCGGCGATCTTGCTACGCTCGGGGTATCGCGAACTCTGGGCAAGCGTCGGCTCGACATGGGCCGCCAGATAGCGGCTCACGCGCTGCGCCTCCGAAAGCGCCCCGTCATAGGCCGAGCGCGCCGCCTCGAAGGCACGCTCGGCAAATTCGACCTCGACGCGCAGCCGCTCGAATTCCGAGACCAGCGTTGCGTAGCTCCTTTCCGTCAGCCCCGTCGGGCTATCGGAACCGCCCATCCCGAACTGGGCGCGCTCCTGCTCGATACGGTCGCGAATCACCTCGATCCGCCGTTCCAGCTGGGTCACGCGCGGATCTCCCTCGGGTGCGTTGCCGCTCACGAGGTCCAGATCGATCAGTGCCGTGCTCAGTTCCGCCTGCAGGCTGTTGAGCACCCCCATCTGCCCCTGTACCGCCGAGTCCGGATCCACGATCTGCGTCGTCGAGCGAAACGCGGTCAACTCCTCGCGGGCATCCCGCAGGCGGTCCTGAGCGATCTCGAGCTCTTCGCGCGCATAGCGCGTCGCGTCGTCACGCGCGATCGACGAGAGTCGATTGATCATCTCGGTGCTCTCGGCAAGGATCGCCCGCGCGATGCTGCGGGCTTCCTGCGGCTCGAACGCCAGCACCGTCACTTCGAGCAACCCAGGCCCGTCATGGAACTTCACGCGCACCATGCGCTGCCAATAGTCGACGAGATCCTCGATCGTGCCGTCGCCGTTGAAGCTGAAGATGGGATCGATGTCACGATGCCGCGCATAGATGCTGCGCAGATCCATCTGGGCGTCGACACGCTCTACCAGCTCCTGGCTGTGGATGAAGTCATGCAGGATGTCCGCATCGCTCGACCCGCCGCCGGTCGTGAACTGCCCGAGCATGCCCGAGACGTCCAGCGCAGACTGCGAATCCGCCGATCGCACCGAAAAGCTCATCCGCGATGCGTACTGATCTTCGGCACGGTCCCACAAATACCAGCTTACCGCCAGCAGCGGCAGGATCACGACCAGAACGAAGCTGATCATCATCCCCTTGTGCCGCGTCTTCAGTCTCGCCTGTCCCGCGACGGGCCGTGTCGGCGGAGCGGTGTCGGCCTGCGAAGGCGCGGCGGCTCCTCCCTTCCGGTCCTGATTCGCCTTTTTCCTGGCTGGATCGGGCGCCTTCTTCTTTTGCGGATCGGGCGATTTGGCGGCCGGGGCAGGCCCCTTCCCCTCTGCGCCAGGTCGCCTTGCATCGGGGCCGGGCGCATTCTGTTCGGCGTCGGGTTCCTGCGCGCTCGTGTCCGACGGCGACAGGCGTGCCACCTTGTCCGAGGTCTTGGTCTGCTGTGTCACCCTAGCCTCATGTCTCGCCGCGCTTGTCGGGATTGCAGCCTCGCGCGCCACTGCTTAGACTTTACACCAACACATTCGCAAGGAACACCATCGAATGGACGCCCCGACCGCGCCGCAGCTCGAGGCACGACGTTTCAAGACGCTGCGCACTATCAGCGCGCTGATGCTGCGCGAGATGTCGACGACCTATGGCCGCTCGCCCGGCGGCTACCTCTGGGCGCTGCTCGAACCGGCCGGCGGAATCGCGATGCTTACCCTGGTGCTGTCGGTCGGGCTGCGAATCCGCACACCGTCGCTGGGCGACAATTTCCCGATCTTCTTCGCCAGCGGCCTGCTGATCTTTCTGGCCTATGTGCGCACGTCCGGCAATGTCGCGACGGCAATCACCTTCTCGCGCCCGTTGCTCCACTATCCGGGGGTGACCTTCGTCGATGCGATGCTGGCACGGCTAATCCTGCAGACACTGACGCAGATGGTGATCCTGATCATCATCTCGGGCGGCATCATGCTGATCTTCGAACCGCGCGCGGTTCAGATCGACCCGGTTCCCATCCTCTTCGCATTCCTGATGGCCGTCTTTCTGGCCTTCGGGATCGGCAGCCTGCACTCGGTGCTCTTCCCGATGTTCCCGGTGTGGCAATCGATCTGGGGCATGCTGACATTCCCGCTGCTGTTTCTTTCCGGCATCCTCTATATCTACGAGGAACTGCCCCGGATCGGGCAGCAGGTGCTCTGGTACAATCCGCTGATGCATCTCACCGCGCTCAGCCGAAGCGGCTTCTACCCGACCTATGACCCGAGCTGGATCAGCCTGACATATGTTCTTCTGTGTGCTTTCATACCGGCCGTCCTCGGCATGATCCTGGCGGGCCGTTATTACAGGGCGATCATCAGCAACGATTTTCTCTGATCATCGCGCTGTGGCGCAACAGCTCCGAAAGGCCGGGCGCGCCCGATCAGCCGCATTC
>CAZMBT010000106.1:0-2304 GCA_964564395.1 uncultured Alkalilacustris sp. | reverse complement strand
TCGCGCTGTGGCGCAACAGCTCCGAAAGGCCGGGCGCGCCCGATCAGCCGCATTCCGAGTGCCCGCAGGCCGCGCAGGTCCTGCATCCCTCGATCATGCGCATCTGGAAGGCGCCGCACATCGGGCATCCGGCGCCGGCTGGGGGGGCGTCGCTGCGGGTGATCTGCACGCTGGGGTCGGATTTCAGCCCGAGCCCTTCGCCGCCGATGAAACCAATGCTGATCAGATGATGCTCGATAACGCCGCCGATCGCGGCCAGAATCGAGGGCACGTATCGCCCCTGCATCCAGGCACCGCCGCGCGGGTCGAAGACGGCCTTCAACTCCTCGACCACGAAGCTGACATCGCCACCACGCCGGAACACCGCCGAGATCATCCGTGTCAGCGCCACGGTCCAGGCGTAATGTTCCATGTTCTTGGAGTTGATGAATATCTCGAAGGGTCGGCGATGGCCCGCGATCACGATGTCATTGATCGTGATATAGATCGCGTGCTCCGAAACGGGCCATTTCAGCTTGTAGGTGCTCCCCTCCAGTGTCTCGGGCCGCTGCAGCGGGTCCGCGATCTGGATGACATCGGCGCCGCCATCCGGGTCCGGCCGGGGTCTGCTGTCCTCGGATATCGTCAGCACCGATCCCGTGACCTCATTCGGACGGTAGGTGGTACAACCCTTGCAACCGGCGTCATAAGCGACGCGGTAGATATCCTTGAACGCGTCGAAATCGATATCTGCGGGGCAGTTGATCGTCTTTGAAATCGAACTGTCGACCCAGTCCTGTGCCGCCGCCTGCATCCGCACGTGATCCAGCGGCGAAAGCGTCTGTGCGCTGACAAAATGGTCGGGCAGCGAGGCAGCGCCGAACTTCTGGCGCCAGATGCTCACGGCGTAATCCTCGACCTCTTCCTCGCGGTGCGTGCCGTCCGGCTGCAGCACCTTGCGCGTGTAGCTGTGCGCAAAGACCGGCTCGATGCCCGAGCTTACATTGCCGGCATACAGGCTGATCGTACCGGTCGGTGCGATCGAGGTGAGCAGCGCGTTGCGAATCCCGTGCGCGCGTACCGCGTCGCGCACATCCGCATCCATGCGCCGCATCATCCCCGACTCGAGGAACGCCTCGGAATCGAACAACGGGAATGACCCCTTCTCGCGCGCCAGATCGACCGACGTAAGGTAGGCGGTGCGCGCCACCCTGTGCATCCAGCTTCCGGTCAGTGCGGCGGCGTCCTGCGTTCCGTAGCGCAGCCCCAGCATCGCCAGCGCATCGGCCAGCCCCGTCACCCCCAGGCCGATCCGGCGCTTGGCGCGGGCTTCCTGCGCCTGGGCCTCCAGCGGAAAACGCGACACATCGACGACATTGTCCATCATGCGCACCGCCGTTGCGACAAGATCGTCGAGCGCGGCCTCGTCCAGCCGGGCTTCGGGCGCGAAGGGATCTTCGATCAGCCGCGCCAGATTCACCGACCCGAGCAGGCATGCTCCGTAAGGCGGCAGCGGCTGTTCGCCGCACGGATTCGTTGCCGAGATGTGCTCGCAGTAATGCAGGTTGTTCATCGCATTGACACGATCGATGAAGATCACGCCGGGCTCGGCATAGTCGTAGGTCGCGCGCATGATGCGGTCCCACAGGCGGCGTGCCGGGACGGTGCGCACGACCTGCCCGTCAAAGCGCAGTTCCCATTGCGCATCGTCGGCGACGGCCTCCATGAAGGCATCCGTTACCAGGACCGAAAGGTTGAACATGCGCAGCCGCGCCGCATCCTGCTTGGCGCTGATGAATTCCTCGATATCGGGATGGTCGCAGCGCAGCGTGGCCATCATCGCACCGCGACGCGATCCCGCCGACATGATGGTACGGCACATCGCGTCCCACACATCCATGAAGGACAACGGCCCCGACGCATCCGCCGATACCCCGCGCACGGGCGCCCCCTTCGGCCGGATGGTGGAAAAGTCGTATCCGATGCCGCCGCCCTGCTGCATCGTCAGCGCCGCTTCCTTGAGCGCCTGGAATATCCCCTCCAGGCTGTCGGGAATGGTGCCCATCACGAAGCAGTTGAACAGCGTCACATCGCGCTCCGTGCCCGCCCCCGCAAGGATACGGCCCGCCGGCAGGAAGCGGAAATCCTGGAGCGCGGACAGAAAGCGCGGCTCCCACAAGGCGGGATCGGCCTCGACCCGGGCGAGCGCGCGCGCAACGCGCCGCCAGCTATCCTCGACGGTCGCATCGTCGCCCTGCCCTTCGGGCGATTTGAGACGGTACTTCATGTCCCAGATCTGTTCGGCGATGGGCGCGGCGAATTGGG
>CAZMBT010000105.1:0-7198 GCA_964564395.1 uncultured Alkalilacustris sp. | reverse complement strand
GGCGCGCGCCCGAGCGTCGGCGCCTCGGCGGCCGAGGAGTCGATCGAGGAGATCGTGGATCACCTCGCCGGCGCGCATATGTGCTTCATCACCACCGGCATGGGCGGGGGCACCGGTACGGGGGCCGCGCCGATCATCGCGCAGGCCGCGCGCGAGCTGGGTGTGCTCACGGTCGGCGTCGTGACCAAGCCCTTCCAGTTCGAGGGGTCGAAACGCATGCGCCAGGCCGAGGAAGGCGTGGATGCGTTGCAGAAGGTGGTCGACACGCTGATCATCATTCCCAACCAGAACCTGTTTCGCCTCGCGAATGAACGCACCACCTTCACCGAGGCCTTCGCCATGGCCGACGACGTGCTGTATCAGGGGGTCAAGGGTGTGACCGACCTGATGGTGCGCCCGGGGCTGATCAATCTGGACTTCGCCGATGTGCGCGCGGTGATGGACGAGATGGGCAAGGCGATGATGGGCACCGGCGAGGCCGAGGGCGAAGAGCGCGCCGTGCAGGCCGCCGAGAAGGCCATCGCCAACCCGCTGCTCGACGAGATCAGCCTGCGCGGGGCCAAGGGGGTGTTGATCAACATCACCGGGGGTCACGATCTGACGCTGTTCGAACTCGACGAGGCGGCGAACCGCATCCGCGAGGAAGTCGACCCGGACGCCAACATCATCGTCGGCTCCACGCTGGATACCGCCATGGAGGGCGTGATGCGGGTGTCGGTCGTTGCGACCGGCATCGACGTGACGGCCGAGGAATCCGAGGCGCCGGTGCAGCGCCGCCGCCTGGCCGAGCCGCTGCCGCAGAGCGCCGCCCCGGCGGACACCGGATTTGACCCCGCGGATGCGCACCCCGCCGAGCAGGCGCCACAGCCCGAACCGGCGCCGCAGGAGCCGTCCCTGTTCGAGCCCGCAGCGCAGGAGCAGGGGTTTGATCCGGCAGCACATGAAGACGGGTTCCCCCCGTCGGACGAGGCGCAGCCCGATCACGGTGCCCCCCGATATCACGAAGCTGCGCCGATGCAGCCTGCGCAGCGGCCGGCGCAGCCGGCCGCGCGGCACACGCCGTCGGATGATCCGGCGGAGTTCGTCGCCCCGCGTCGGGCGGCGCCGGGGACGCCGTCGCCGGACGCGCTGCGCAGGCTGCAGACGGCGGTCGAAAAGACCCCGACGCAGCAGGATCAGCGCCAGCAGGGGCAGCAGGCCGCCGCACCGCGAGAGACGGGGCAGGGCCCCGGAGCGCAGGGCGCCCCGGCGGCGGCGGATCGCAGCCGCTTCGGTATCAATTCGCTCATCAACCGCATGACGGGGCACGGCGCGGCCGAAGCCGCCTCCGAGCAGCGCGCGGCGCGTCGGCAGCCGCCGGTCAGCAGCGATTATGACGAAGACCCCGAAAACGACGCCGAACAGGAGCGGATCGAGATCCCGGCCTTCCTGCGTCGTCAGGCCAACTGAAGCCGGGGCATCGCGCGGACGATCGCTGCAGGGAAGGCAACACAACACCAGGCGGGACCGGCAAGTCCGGTCCCGCTTGTGTGTTTGCAATCAACCCTTTAAGCAACTTGGCTTGGCAATTTCGGCGCGTGGAGGCAAGATCGGCAATTTCTTGCCGACGCTTCGCGATCTTTGTTTCAACTGGTCGCAAAGATTGAATTGTGAGCCCTTCGTCAGAGGGTTAGTTCGTTCATGTTGCCTTAACGCGGCATCGCGAGAGTTTGGAGACGGTCTTGCAGACCACGCTTGGTTCATCGGTACGCTTCGACGGTATCGGCCTGCACTCGGGTCAGAAGGTGCGAATGGTCATCCATCCGGCCGCCGCGGGCAACGGGATAGGGTTCCGACGTGTGGACGCGTCCGTGCCCGGGGGGGCGTCGCGAGACGTAGCCGCGCGATGGGATGCGATCGCGCCGTCGAATCTGTGTACCCGGATCGCCAATGCCGACGGCGTGTCGGTCGCGACCATCGAACATGTGATGGCCGCGCTCGCGGGGTGTGGCATCCATAACGCACGGATCGATCTGGACGGCCCCGAAGTCCCGGTTCTGGACGGGAGCGCTGCGGAATTCGTCGACGGGCTGATCGCGGCGGGGACGCGTCGCCTGTCAGCGCCGCTGCAGGTGCTGCGCGTCTTGCGCCGGGTCGAGTTGCGCGACGGTGATGCCGTTGCCAGGCTGGAACCCGCCGCGTCGCTTCAGATGGAGTTCGAGATCGTCTTCGACGCCGCTGCGATCGGCCGGCAGGCGCGGGTGATGGATTTGTCGGGTCCGGCCTTCATCCGCACCCTTTCGGACAGCCGCACATTCTGCCTTCAGCGCGACGTCGACACGATGCGTGCCAGCGGTCTGGCGCGCGGCGGGAGCTATCACAACGCGGTCGTGTTCGACGGTGAGCGCGTGCTCAGCCCCGGCGGGCTGCGCCATGCGGACGAGCCGGTGCGCCACAAGATGCTCGATGCGGTCGGCGATCTTGCGCTGGCCGGCGCCCCGCTTCTGGCGCGCTATGTCGGCCACCGGGCCGGGCATGCGCTGACCGGACGGTTGCTGGCGAAGCTGTTCGCGACGCCGGGCGCCGTGGAACGCGTGCAGTGCGACGAGGCCTGCCTGCGCGGTCTGCCCGCGATGACGCCGCAACGCGAAGGTCTGCAGCTTTCGGCCTGACGCGAAGGTCGGGCTTAAGGCCTTTTGCGCATCCGATTTTCTGTGCTAGGTGAAGCGCGTGTGGGGCATCGGGTCCCACTGCGACGGAAGGGTGTCTGGGCATGAATCGTGGACGATGGGGCGCGAATGCAGTCGGGGTGGTCCTTCTGACGGCGTTGCTGTCGGCCTGTGGTGTTTTCGGGGGCGGCGAGAGTCGGTTGCAAAGCCTCGACGGGATGCCCGCCGAACAGATTCTGAGCCAGGGCGAATCCGCGCTCGAGGTGGACCGCGACTACGAGCGCGCAGTGCACTACTTTTCCGAGCTCGAGCGGCTCTACCCCTATTCCGCCTGGGCGCAACGCGGGCTGGTGATGCAGGCCTATGCCTATCACCGTATGCGCGACTACGAGGACAGCCGTGCCGCCGCGCAGCGCTATCTCGACCTGTTTCCCGCCGCCGACGACGCGGCTTACGCGCAGTATCTGCTGGCGTTGTCCTACTACGACCAGATCGAGGAGGTCGGGCGCGATCAGGGCCTGACCTTCGATGCGCTCGAGGCGCTGCAGGTGGTCTTCGAGCAGTATCCCGACAGCGAGTTTGCCCGCACCGCCGAGATGCAGTTCGATCTCGCATTCGACCACCTTGCAGCCAAGGAAATGGAGGTCGGGCGCTTCTATCTCAAGCGCGGTCACTACGCCGCAGCGAGCAACCGGTTTCGCAACGTGGTCGAGAGCTTCGAGACCTCGACCCACACCCCGGAGGCGCTGCACCGGCTTGCGGAGGCGTACATGGCTCTCGGCCTGACCGATGAGGCGCAGACCGCCGGCGCGATCCTGGGTCACAACTTCCGCGGCAATGAATTCTACGGCGATACCTACCGCCTGCTCACCGGCGCGGGCCTGGCGCCCGAGGCCGCCGGCGAGGGTTGGCTGCGCGATGTCTATCGGCGGACGGTTCGCGGCGAGTGGTTGTAGCCGCCAGCGCGGCACGCCATTCTGCGGCTTTGCGACACCACGGGGGCGTCTGACATGCTGCGCGGCCTTGATATCCGCGACATGCTGATCATTGACCGGCTGGAGCTCGAGTTTCGCCCCGGCCTGAACATCCTTACCGGCGAGACGGGGGCGGGCAAGTCGATCCTGCTCGACGCGCTCGGCTTTGTGCTGGGATGGCGCGGACGATCCGATCTGGTGCGCGCCGGGGCATCGCAGGGCGAAGTTGTCGCGGTGTTCGACCTGCCTGCGGACCATCCGGCGCGCGGCATCCTCGACGAGGCGGGATTGCCCTGCGGGGACGAGCTGATTCTGCGCCGCGTCAATTCCGCGGAGGGGCGCAAGACCGCCTGGATCAATGACCGGCGCAGCTCGGGCGAGGTGTTGCGCGCGCTGTCAGATACGCTGATCGAGCTGCACGGCCAACAGGATGATCGCGGGTTGCTCAATCCAAGGGGACACAGGGCCCTGCTCGACGCCTTCGCCGGGCTGGAAGGCGATGTCGCTGCGACGCGGGCGGCATGGCGCAGCCTTTCCGACGCGCGGCGCGCGCGCGAACAGGCCGAGGCGCGGCTGGAAGCGCTGCGCGCCGAGGAGGACTATCTGCGCCATGCGGTGGAGGAACTGGAGGCGCTTGCGCCCGAGCCGGGCGAGGATGAGCGGCTCGATACGCGGCGCCGGGCGATGCAGGCGGCCGAACGCGTGCGCGGCGATATCGCGCGCGCCGCCGACGCGCTGTCGCAGGACGGCGCGGAAGCGATGATGCTGGAGGCCGCGCGCCGCCTCGACGGGGCTGCCGGCGAGGTCGAAGGGCGCCTCGATGCGCCGCTGGCGGCGCTGGCGCGCGCGCAGGAGGCGCTGGATGAAGCGCAGCTTGGGGTGCAGGCGTGCCTCGAGGCGCTGGATCATGACCCCGCCGAGCTGGAGGCCACGGAAGAACGGCTCTTCGCCATCCGCGCGCTGGCGCGCAAGCATGACGTCCTGCCGGACGCGCTGGGCGAGCATGCGGCGGCCCTGGGCAAGCGGCTCGCCGAACTTGATGACGGGGTGCGCGGCATCGATGCGCTCCGGCGTGCCGAAGACGAAGCCCGCGCCGCGCATGTGCAGGCGGCCCAGGCGCTGAGCGCCGCGCGCCGCGACGCGGCGGCCCGCCTCGATGCGGCGATGGCGGCCGAACTCGGGCCGCTGAAGATGGAACGCGCCGTCTTCGCCACCGAGGTCGCCGACGCCGAACCGGGACCCGACGGGATCGACGATGTCGCCTTTCGCGTGGCGACCAATCCGGGTGCCCCCGCTGGCCCGCTTGAGCGGATCGCCTCCGGCGGTGAGTTGTCGCGCTTCCTGCTGGCGCTCAAGGTGTGCCTGAGCCGGCAGGGAACCGCCGGTCGGGCCATGATCTTCGACGAAATCGATCGCGGCGTCGGCGGGGCGACGGCGGATGCCGTCGGCAAGCGTCTGCGTGCGCTGGCCGACGATGGCGGGCAGGTCCTGGTGGTCACCCATTCGCCGCAGGTGGCTGCGAAGGGCGCGCATCACTGGCGTGTGGAAAAACGGGTCTGCGGCGAGGAAACGCTGTCGCGCGTGGTGTCGCTGAACGGGCAGGAGCGGGTCGACGAGTTGGCACGCATGCTGGCGGGCGACACCGTTACGGACGCGGCGCGCGCTGCGGCACAGGCGCTCTTGAAGGGGTAGACAGACTTCCGGGGCAGTAATTTTTCCGTGCTCGGTCGCGATATTCCTTTTCGACGGCGCGCGATGCTCCATATCTGAGCCATGCGGCATGGCCGCAGATCAGATAGACGGAGGACGGCAATGCTATACAGGTCCATCGGTTTGTCGGCGGGGGCAGCGCTTCTGCTCGCCGCCTGTGCCCCGACCGCGCAGGACGGATCGGGCGCGCAACCGCGTTACGGCGATGCGCAGTACGGATGCCGGGCCGAGGCGCAGGCGCAGGGGCTCGAGGTGGTCAGCATGTCCGGCCCGGATGAAACCACCATCCATCGCACGCCGGGCCGCGACGACTATATCCTGCGGGTGCGTGACAGCGACGGCACGCGGTTCGCGCGCTGCGCCCACAATACCAATACCGGCATCATCACCGTGTCGCCGCAAGGCGGTATCTTCGCCGGCTGACGCAAGGGGCGGCTGGCGCCGCCAGCGCGTACCGGGGGCTGCAGGGTCAGTTTCCGCGCACGAGCTTGCCGGGATTCATCAGCGCATCGGGATCCAGGGCGCGCTTGATCTGCCCCATCACGTCCCAGGCGGCCCCGTGTTCGGCCTCCATGTACTTCATCTTGCCGACTCCGATGCCGTGTTCGCCGCTGACCGTGCCGCCCATCGCAAGCGCACGCTCGGCCATGCGGCCGGCCAGCGCCTCGGCGGCGGCGATTTCCGTCGGATTGTTTGCATCCGGCAACAACAGTGCGTGGAAATTGCCATCGCCGACATGGCCCATGATCGGCCCGGGAATGCCCGATCGCGCGATGTCGGCGGCGGTTTCCTCGACCGTCTGTGCCAGCCGCGAGATTGGCACGCACACATCGGTCGTGATCGCGGAGGCTTCCGGCCGCGTCGCGCGGCACGCGTAATAGGCGTTGTGGCGCATCTTCCACAGCGCGTTGCGGTCCTCCGGCCGGGTCGCCCACTGAAAATCGGCGCCACCCATATCGCCGACGATCTCGCCGAAACGTTCCGCCTGCTCGGCCACGCCGGACGCAGAGCCGTGAAACTCCACCAGAAGATGCGGGCTTTCGCGCATCTCGGCACCGAAATGCGCGTTGAAGGCGGCGGCCGACGCGCTGTCCACGAATTCGATCCGCGCCATCGGAATGCCCGACTGGATGGTGACGATCACCGCCTCGACTGCGGCGTGCATGTCGTCAAAGGCGCAGATCGCGGCCGAAACCGCCTCGGGCTGGCCCTGTAGCTGCACCGTAAGCTCCGTGATCAGCCCCAACGTGCCTTCGGCGCCCACAAAGAGCGCGGTCAGGTCGTAGCCGGTCGAGGATTTCGGCGCGCGGGTGCCGGTGCGGATGATCCGCCCGTCCGCCAGCACGACCTCCAACCCCAGGACATTGCTGCGCATGGTGCCGTAGCGTACGGCCGTGGTGCCCGAGGCCCGCGTCGAGGCCATGCCGCCCAGCGACGCGTTGGCGCCCGGATCGACCGGGAAGAAGAGCCCGGTCGCGCGCAACTCGGTATTGAGCGCCTCGCGCGTGACGCCGGGCTGGACGACCGCCAGCATGTCCTCCTGCGCAACCTCGAGGACCTTGTTCATGCGCGAGAAATCGACCGTGACGCCGCCATGCACCGCGAGGGCGTGCCCTTCCAGCGATGTGCCCGCGCCCCAGCCGATCACCGGGCAGCGGTGCCGCGCGCAGATTTCGACGATGCGCGCGACCTCGGCGGTGCTTTCAGGATAGGCGACCGCGTCGGGGGGCGTTACCGGAAAATTCATCTCGCTGGCGCCATGGGTATCACGATCGGACTTGGAGGCGTTCAACCGATCGCCTAGAAGTTGGGAGAGTTCGGATACCGCCTCGGGGATTGCCATGTGCTGCCTCGCATGTGGTGTCG
>CAZMBT010000104.1:0-7201 GCA_964564395.1 uncultured Alkalilacustris sp. | reverse complement strand
GGGCTCTCGCCGCTTTGTTCGGCCAGCGCTCCGGCGCCGGCGACGGGGGCTGTCGCAAGTTTCAGCGCCAGATCGCGGTCCAGCCCTTCCGCCTCGCCGGCGGCGGTCAGCGCCTCGATCAGATGGAACACATAGGCCGGGCCGGACCCAGACACACCGGTAACGGCATCCATCTGCCCCTCGCCCTTCAAGCGGACGGTCTGGCCGACCGCGGACAAAAGCCCTTCGGCAAGCTGCATATGCGCGTCCGTTGCCGCGCTGTTGCCGACCAGCGCCGTGATCCCGCGCCCGACCGCTGCCGGGGTATTGGGCATGGCGCGAATGATCGGGGAGTCTGCGCCGAAGGTCGCCTCGAAATACGCGATAGGTGTGCCCGCCGCGACCGAGATGAAGAGCGTGCGCCCGCCGCCGAAGCCCGAGATGGCGGGCAGCGCGTCATTCATCAGCTGCGGCTTCACTGCGATCAGCACAATCGCGGGGTCGGAGGGCATCTCGGCGTTCAGGTGGACGCCGCACGCGGTCAGCCAATCGGACGGATTCGGGTCGCTGGCCCAGACGCTTTCCGGCGCGATGCCGCGCTGCAGCCAGCCGGCCAGCATGGCCGATCCCATCTTGCCGCATCCCAAAAGGACCAGCCCGCGCTTGTTTACGTCATCCAGTGTGGTCATCGATGTCCCGCCTATTGCCGCATGCGGGCAGCCTAGGCGCGCCCGTATGCCTTCGCAATGGCGAGTTCCAGCGCCTCCGGTGCGGTGCAGTTCGACCACGACACCATCTGGAAGGCGGGATAATAGCGTTCGGCGGCGCCGATCGCGGCGGCGATCATGCGGTCGATCTGTTCGGCACCGGCAATTTGCCCCCCCGTGAGGACCAGCCCGTAGCGCCAGACCATCAGGCGCTGTTCGTACCAGTAGGTGAACGCCCCGGCCCAGCAACGGTCATTCGCTCGGCTGAGCAGCTCGTACAGCGCGCCGAGCCGGTCGTCCGACGGTTCCAGCTCGAAGGTGCAGATCAGGCGCAACGTCTCGTCGATGCCGGACCAGGCCAGGGTCAGCGAGTAGCAGCGCCACTGACCGTCCACCGCCATCGCGATCTGATCGTCGGCGACGCGGTCGAATTCCCACTCGTGCCGCTCCGCGAGGGTCTCGACGATGTCGATCGGATGGATTTCGTCACCTTGCAGGGTGTGTTCCAGCACAGCCATCGCCAATCCCCATCGATATGCGCCCATCAGGGCGTCTAACCTACTACATGCGGCGCAGGTCACAAGAAACGGAAAGCCGCATGGATCATGATACCACATGATGTGGGCGTTTGAGTCACATGTAAAGCATGTTTCGAGGTCATCGCCACGATGCGCCGGCAGGTCCGGACCGGCAAACCCGCGCTGCGGGGTCAGAGACCGGCAAGGAAGCTGCGGCTTTCGCGTTCGGCCGCAATGAGCGCGCTGCGCGCCAGGCGCAGGTCCACTCTCAGCCTTGTCAGTTCGGCGCGGTTGTTGCGCAGTTGACGACGCAGATCCCGGCTGTCGTCGTGGTCGTCCAACTGGCCGCGCAGTTCGCGGTTCTGTGCCGTAAGCTGGCGGATCTCCCGTTCGGTGCGCCGGATCCGCTCACGCTGACGATTCTCGGCCATCCCCAGGCTGTGCCCTTGCATGAAGCGCGGTTCGGTGGCCGCCGGGCAAACGCCGCGGTACGATCGACCCGCCCGGCCTTCGCGCAATCCCGATTGCGGCGTGCAGTAATGTGCCAGTCCCGCCTCGTATCCCCGATCCCATTGCGACCGATCCGGCCGGATATCCACGCGGGCGCACGCGTCCGTGTGGCGCGCGAATCGGCTGTCCGCAACATGGCCGGATCGGCCATCGCGCTCGCCGATACCGTACCAGTCGCCCTCGACGCATTCCTCGCGCGAGATGGACGCGCAGCTCGCGAGAAACGCGGCCAGCCCCCCGATCATCAGAGCCGAAACCAGTTTCATATCACCCTCCGTGCCATTCGCCCCGGACGCGCAAGACCTGGGCGTGCCTGCCGTCACACGAACAGAGAAACCAGTATCAGCGGCAATCCCTGACATGCGGTCAAGCGTTCGATGCCGCCGCAGGTCGTTCGGAACCGGATCCGTTGCGATTGCCCCGCGCCGTGCAGATGACTACTTCTCGCGAAAGGCAGACCACATGCGAGGACGACATGGCAGGCGAGAACGACGGCGCGGCGGGCGGGCCGCTGGCGCATCTGGGTCGCATCATTCCGGTGGCCAGCGGCAAGGGCGGTGTCGGCAAGAGTACCGTCAGCGTCAATCTGGCGCTCAGCCTGCGTGCTCAGGGCTGCCGCGTCGGGTTGGTGGATGCGGATCTCTACGGCCCCAGCATTCCGGGAATGATGGGTATCGACACGTCGCGCCCGCCCGCGATGACCCCGGACAAGAAGGTGATCCCGGCGCGGGCGCATGACATCCCGGTAATCTCGATGGCCATGCTGACGGGGGATGACAAGCCCGCGGTCCTGCGCGGACCCATGGTGACGAAATACCTGCAGATGTTTCTGACCTCGGTGGAGTGGGGCACGCTGGATTACCTCATCCTCGATCTGCCGCCGGGGACCGGTGACACCCAGCTGACGCTGGCGCAGAGCTTTCCCATGAGCGGCGCGGTGGTCGTCACCACGCCGCAGCGCGTCAGCCTGAAGATCACCCGGCGCGGCATCCGCATGTTCCAGGAGGTCAAGATCCCGATCCTCGGGATCGTCGAGAACATGTCGAGTTTCGCCTGCCCGAGCTGTGGCACCGTCACCGAGGTTTTCAGCCGCGGCGGCGGGCGCCGCATGGCCGAAGAGATGGGTATCCCGTTTCTCGGGGCGATACCGCTCGATCCGGCTGTGGTGGACTCGGGCGATGCCGGGGTTCCATTGATTGCCGAGATGCCCGAATCCGCCACGGCGCAAGCCTACCGCGCCATCGCCGACGCGCTTGCGGGGGAAGCGGCCGGAAGCGGCGGACTTCCGGTGCCCTTCGACTGGGACTGGAATACCGGCGACGGTGCCCCGGCGCGCGGCGCCGCGCCAACCGCGGCGGCCGACACTCCGCTTGCAATGACGCGTGCGGATGCGCGCACGCTGGCGATCGAGTGGGCGGACGGGCAGCATCAGCGGATCGACGTGCGCGATTTGCGGCTGGCGTGCAACTGCGCCGCCTGCCGTGACGAGAATACCGGGCAGCCGCTGCTCGACCCGTCGCGGGTGCCCATGGATGTTGCTCCGGTGCGCATCTGGAGTGTGGGCAATTACGGCGTCGGCGTCAGTTTTACGGATGGGCATGGCACCGGGATCTATCCCCATGCCAGATTGCGCGCGATGGCCGAGGTGGAGGGCGAGGATGTCTGAAGCGGCGCCGCGCATCCGCGCCGAGCCCAGCGCGGCCGATCCGCACAGCATGCGGTTCCGGCTGGAGCGCAGTGTGGCAGATGGGCCGCCCATCCTCTTCGAGGCGCCGGAAGAGGCGGCAGACGTCCCCCTTCCATCGGCCTTGTTTGCCCTGGACGGCGTTGCGGCCGTCCATGTCGCCGACTCCGTCATCACCGTTGCCAAGCGCGCGGATGTGGACTGGTCGGAGCTCAAGGGCGCCATCGCAACCGCGATCCGGGGCGTGCTGGCGCAGAATGCCGCCCCTGTGGGTACGGGCGCCGCGCCTTCCCCGCAGGAGCGCGGGCCGCAAGACGATGCCGCACTGCACAAGGCGGTGCAGCGTGTGCTCGACGCCGAGGCCAATCCGGCCATCGCGCGCCATGGCGGCAAGGTGTCGGTTGCGGCGGTACATGCGGGTGTCGTCGACATCGAGATGTCGGGCGGCTGTCAGGGCTGCGCGGCGTCGGCCGCGACGTTGCGCGACGGGGTGGAGCGCATCCTGCGCCGCGCGCTGCCCCGGATTCGCGAGATCCGGGATGTGACCGACCATGCTGCGGGGCAGAGCCCGTATTATGCGCAGGCGCCCGGCGGCGCGACCGCGACGCCCTTTGCGCGTCCGCTGCCGCCAGGCACCGTCAGTTATCACGAGGGCCGGATTGTCGTCGCCCCCGATTATCTCGCGCCGCGTCTCGGGCTGGACCCCGAGACGCTGCGTGCCGAGATCCGCGCCGGGCGCGTCCTATCGCGCGAGGAGCGCGGTGAAGGCGCCGATGCCGGCAAGGTGCGGCTGACGGCGCGTCACGGGCGCCGCGCCTGGGCGGCCGAGATCGGCCCGGATGGTGCCGCCGTCGAAATCCCGCCGCCGAGAAGATACCGCCGCCAAAATGCGCCCCGGCAGGTGGCCGGGGCGCCGCGCTGGCTGTGCGGTGCTCAGTCGCTTGTCGGTGTCAGTCGGACCAGCGGCATGTCCGTGTCGTCGATGAGCACATAGACATACCCGTCTGCCGGACCAACCGCGACATCACGAATGCGCCAGTCGTGGCCGTCCAGAAGGCGGCCCGCCTTTTCGACCTCGTGACCGTCGATGGCGAAGCGGCCGATATAACGATGCGCGAGATTGCCCATCAGCGCATCGCCCTGCCATTGGGGAAAGGCATCGCCGTCATAGAAGGCCAGCCCGGAGGGCGGGAACCCTGTCGGATGGTCCGGTTCCCACCAGAAAACGGGGTCCACCGTTTCCGGAACTTCGGGCGGGGTCGGGGCAAAGGCATCGCCGGTGCGATAATCGCGTCCCCATGTCGCGATCGGCCATCCATAATTGCCGCCGCGCTGGATCACGTTGATCTCGTCACCGTTACGTTCGCCGTGTTCGTTGCTCCACAGCTCGCCGGTTTCGGGATGAAAGGCCAGGCCCTGAGGGTTGCGGTGCCCATAGCTCCAGATTGCGTTCGAGGCGTCGGGGTCGTCCGTGAACGGGTTGTCGGCGGGGATGTCGCCATCGAGCGTCAGACGAAGCACCGCGCCGAGATCGTTCGTGCGATCCTGCGAGACATGATCGGGGCCGAAATCCTTCGATTGCCGGTCGCCCGTGGTAAAGAACACATGCCCCGCATCGTCGAAGGCGATCCGCGATCCGTAATGGCCGACGGCATCGACATAGGGTCCGGCGGCATGCAGACGCTCCAGCCCTTCGAGCGTTGAACCCGCGCGGTCGAGCCGCGCACGCCCAAGCACGGTCGCAGTGTTGCCTGCTTCATCCCGGTCCGCCCAGGTCAGGTAGATGAGCCCGTTGGAGGCGAACTCCGGGTGCGGCGCGACGTCCAGCAAGCCGCCCTGATTGCGTGTGTCAACGTCCGGCAGGCCGTTGATCTGCTCGCGCGCCCCGGTTTCGATGTCGATCAGGCTGAGCGTGCCGGGCCTTTCCGTGACCAGAAGGGACGCACCATCGGGCAGAAAGGCCATGCCCCAGGCGTGATTCAGCCCTTGTGCGACCGTTTCCACGTTGTAGTCCGCGCTGGCGGCGCCCGAGGCGGCGGCCAGCACCCCGGCGGCAAGGGCGCCGGCACGCAGGCCGAGGCTCCGGCGGGGGGTCAAGAGTGACTGTATCGGCATGGCGTCTTCCTCCTCTGTCGGTGCCCCGTTCGCGGGGGCGTCCACCAAAGGTAGGTGTTTTTGCGCACTCTTGAATGGCCGCCCGGCAATGCGCGGGCGGCCATGAGGCAGCGCCGATCAGGCCGAAAGGCGGCGCACGGCCTCGTCGGTCGTCCACACGGCGTTGGCCAGGTAGCGGAAATTGATCAGCGCGGCCAGGTAGCCATCGCCTTCCGGCACCTTCGCCGCGGCGGTCGCATCGCGGACCACGGCGACCTCGAAGCCCTGTTCGAGCAGCTCGCGCAGATGGGCTTCGACGCACAGATTGGCCGACATCCCGGCCAGGACCACCTGCTCGACGCGGCGCTTGCGCAGTTGCAGGATCAGGTCGTTGTTTTCGGGGCCATAGACCTTGTGCGGCGACGCGATGACCGTTTCACCGTCATGGATATATTTCTTGTAGCGGTCGACGAAATCGGCGCCCGAGCCCTCGAAATCGGTCAGGTCGACCTGTCCGGCGCGGTCGAACATGCCGATGTTGTGCATCAGCCGTTCCAGCGTGCCCTCGAACTTCCAGCCGTGGTCCGTCGGGAAGTACCAGTGCGGCGAAACGAAGTTGTGTGCGGCCGAGCCCTGCGCGGCAGAGAAGAGCCGCTCGATGTTCTCGACGGTGTTGTGTTCGGTCACGCTTTCACCAACCACACCCCAGGCCACGCCGTCCGGGGTGAGGAAGTCGTTCTGCGGATCGGTGACGACGACCGCGGTGCGCGACAGGTCGAGCTCCATGTCGCCATGCGGCAGCGCCGGTTCGGCGGGGTCGGCATACGGATCGCTGCTGCCGGCCCGCGCCGCGCCGACGGTGGCGAAGGATGCGGCGGCGGCGCCCATCCCGGTGGCGATGGCCTGGCGGCGGCTCAGATGCGGTGTGCTGTCTTCGGTCATGGTGTCCTCCATTCAATTCGATGTCTGCAATCTGGCCGGCCCGATGTGCCTTTGCGTCCGGTATCCGTGCTCACGCAGGGTTTAATTGTCTCTTTCGGTGCATGCTGGCACGACCATTCGGGGAATGGAGGTGCCGATGTCTGCCGCCGAGGAGCTGCTGAATGAACTCGAGGTGACCGCCGACCCCTTCGCCCTGTGCGAGGTCATCGGGGGCGGCACGCTCGGGTTGGGGCGCGATGCAGGCGCGACGCTGCATTACGTGTTGCAAGGGCGCGGGCGGTTTCTGCTCAGCGGCGGGCAGGTGCTGGAGGTGGCTCCGGGAACGCTGGTGTTCCTGCCGGCGGGCCAGGCCCATACGCTAGAGGGTCGCGGCGGTCCCGCGCTGTCGCGCCCGGCTGCCTGCCGGGCGGCGGAACTGGGGTTGGCGCATCTGGTGCAGGATGACGGCGCCGACCGCGATGCCGCCCGCCTTGTCGCGCTGTGTGCCCGCGTGTCGCTGGGGCTGCGCGGCGCGCCGGGTGTCGTGGAGATGCTGCGCGCGCCGCTCGTGGTGGGGCGTGATGACGTGAACGGCCTCGGTCACGCGGTGGACGCGCTGTTGCATGAGCTGCGCATGCCCGCGCCGGGCGGGCGCGCCATGGTTCGCGCGCTGCTGTTGCAGTGTGTGCTCGCGATGCTGCGCGCCCGCGCCATGGCGGGCGACGCCGCGACCGGCTGGATGCCGCTTCTGGCGGATACGCGGCTGCGCCGCGCGGTGATGGCGATGC
>CAZMBT010000103.1:0-7209 GCA_964564395.1 uncultured Alkalilacustris sp. | reverse complement strand
CCGCGCAGCTGCGGCAGCAACCGGTCGAAGGCGGCGCGCAACTCCTTGAGGCGGCGCTGCTTGTCTTCTTCCAGATCCCATTTGTTAACTGCCACCACGACAGCGCGCCCTTCCGTTTCGGCGAAATCGGCGATGCGCAGATCCTGTTGCTCGAACGGGACACGCGCATCCAGCAATACCACCACCACCTCTGCGAAGCGCACCGCGCGCAACGCGTCGGCGACCGAGAGCTTTTCGAGCTTTTCCTGCACCCGCGCGCGTTTGCGCAGCCCGGCGGTGTCAAAGATGCGCATCGGCGTGCCGTGCCATTGCAATGGCAGCGAGATGGCATCGCGGGTGATGCCCGCCTCAGGGCCGGTCAGCAAGCGCTCAGTGCCGAGAATTCGGTTTATGAGGGTCGATTTGCCCGCGTTCGGCCGGCCGATCACGGCCACCTGCAGCGGCCTTGTCTCGGTCGGCGCCCATTGCGCAGCGGCCCGCGCCATCGCGGCATCGTCTGGGTCGCCATCCTCGTCGTCCGGGGCGACATCGACATCGGTCTGCGGTGCCGTCTCGGCGGCACGCGCCTCGAATGCGTCCGCCCGAGGGCGCAGCACGTCGTACAACTCGTCGAGCCCCTCGCCATGTTCGGCCGACAGGCGCAGCGGTTCGCCAAGGCCCAGCGCATAGGCCTCCATAAGACCGGCCTCGCCAGCGCGCCCCTCGGCCTTGTTCGCCGCCAGTATCACCTGCCCCGCCCGCTTGCGCAGGATCTGGGCAAATGTCTCGTCGGCGGGTGTCACCCCGACCCGCGCATCGATGACGAACAGCACGATATCGGCCATGTCCACGGCATGCTCGGTCAGCCGGCGCATCCGGCCCGGAAGCGAGGCGTCGTCGGCCTCCTCCAGCCCGGCCGTGTCGATGACCGTGAAGCGCAGGTCGCCGAGGCGGGCCGCCCCCTCGCGCAGGTCGCGGGTGACGCCGGGCTGATCATCGACCAGCGCAAGCCGCTGCCCGACCAGCCGGTTGAACAGGGTCGACTTGCCGACATTCGGCCGCCCGACAATCGCAAGGGTAAAACTCATCCGGCCCTCCAGCACGGCGCAGGATGCACCGCAGGCGCGCCCCTTACACCGTCGCGACGTCAGCGGAAAGCGTGAAGCTGACCGTCGGTGGTGACGATGTAGAGCGTCCCGTTCACGACCACCGGGCTGGTGGTGGCGCCGGCCGGCAGCTCGGTCGCATCCGTCATCGCGCCCGATTCCGGCGCGAAGCTGCGCAACAGCCCGTCATTCGACGCAACCAGCAACCGTCCACCCGCCAACACCGGCCCGTGATGCGCAACGACCTCTGCGCGCCTGCGCTCGCGCGCGTCGCGGTAATGCGGCAGCCCCACATGCCAGACCCGTTCGCCGGTCGCGGCGTCGATTCGCGCCAGCCGGCCCTCGTCGGTCAGGAAGAAGAGCTGGCCACCGGCGGGCCATACCGGCCCGGTCAACCCCTCGTCGATGGTCCAGCGGCGGTCACCATTGCCCAGATCGATCGCAACGAGGCGACCGCTGTGATTGCCCATATAGACGGTATCCCCGACCACGACCGGAACGCCCAGAAGCCCCGGAATGCCGGCATAAGCGCGCCCCTGGCGCTGGCCACCCACCGAGGTGGCCCAAAGACGCGCGCCATCGCGCAGCACACCGGTGACTCCGCCCGAAGGCGACGGCAGCACAACCATTCGGTCGGTCAGCGCGGGGCTGGTGCCGCCGGCCATGGCGGAGGGGCCGGGCGTCCCCTGGACCTGCCAGCGCACGCGCCCGTTTTCTGTATCTATGGCCCAGCCGGAACCGTCGGCGGCGACGACATGGACCGTTCCGCCCGAAACCGTCGGCGCTCCGGTGACCGGCGCGTCAAAGCGCTGCACCCAGCGTTCCTGACCCGTGCGCGCATCCAGCGCCACGAGCCGCCCGAACCCGGAGGTGACGAAAACTGTCCCCTCCGCCGTCGCCAGCCCGCCGCCCGAGGCATCATCCGGTCCGGCATAGGAGGGCGTCAGATCACGCTGCCAGAGCTGCGCGCCATCGGTTCCCGTCGCGGTTACGCGCGCACGGCTGTCAAGCGTGAAGATGCGGCCATCGGCGACCACGGGCGCGGCGGTGATCCGGTGGCGCCGCCCGTCCCCCGCACCGATATCGGCGCTCCAGACATGGCGCAGCGACTCGCTCAGTGCCGGATGAGTGATCTGATGGGCGGGGCCGCCGTTGCGATGTGTCCATGCCGCGTGGTCGCGCGGCTGCGGTATGCTGACGGGTTCGGTGCGCTGTTCGGCCCGCCGGGCCGCCTCCTCGGCGACGGTGGCATCGAAGGGCTCGCGCGGCAGGAACCGCTCACCCTCGAGGATGACTTCCTCCTCGCAGGCCGCCAGTATCACCGCCGCGCCGATCAGAACCGCAATTCGCGTCAGCTTCACTGCTCTCGCCCCCTGTTTGCCCCGTCGTTGGCCGCCCCGCCTTGCGCGGGCTTGCCGGCCGCATCATCGCCTGGATGCGGCGCCCGGCAGGTCAGCCCTGCGCCTCCGGCTCCGCTCCGAGCGCCACCATCAACTGTGTCGCCCGCTGACGCAAGCCCGGCGTCACTTCGGACAGGTCGAGCAGGTTGCGCAGGCTTTCGATTGCGGCCTGCTCGTCGCCGCGTTCAAGCTCGGCCAGCGCCAGCTGCTCCAGCGCGAGAGGACGGAATGGCGCCCCCGGCTGCGCGAGCGACTGAAGCGCGGCGACGCGCTCGTCATTCGGGATATCCGGCGCCGCGACGATCATCCGCTTGAGCATGGCGAGCTGACGATAGGTTTCGGGCAGCGTATTGTCGGCCTCGATGGCAGCCAGAAGCTCGGCGGCGGCGCCGGGGTCTTCGGCTTCCACCGCCTGCGCGGCGTGCAGCAGCCGCAACACCGCGCCGCGGCGACCCTCCGCGGACAGATCGGCAAGCGCATCGCGGCGCGCGACGGGGTCGTCCGCCTCCAGCGCCGTCAGGACGGCGCTGCCGAACGCCTCGGCCTCGGCGCGCTCCTGCGCCTTGCGCCATTCGTTCCAGCCGGCGCCAGCGACTACCAGCACGATGACCAGTACCGCCCAGCCGCCATAGCGGCGCATGAGCCGGAACACGCGATCACGGCGCACCTCTTCGGTGACCTCATTTATGAAGCTGTCGGGATTGCTCACGCCGCACCTCCGCTTGTCGGTGCCCCTCTTATCGTGAACATGCCGTGATTGCCAAGCCCTTGCCGAGACGGCGGGATCACGACCGGCGGCGCCTTGCGCCGCGCTGCCGAAAAGTTTAATCTGAACCGAGCGGTTCAGCGTATGATTGACTAGCCTGCGGCGTCACGTCCCGCGCCCGAAGCGCCGCAAACGATTAAGGCTTCAGTTGGCGAATGCCGTTCAAGGAGACCGAATGCGCATCTTTCCGCTCCTCCTCGCCGCAGCGGTCATCGCGGCAATCTACCTGCTGGTGATGGAGCGCGACTTTCTGGTCGGGCTCGCATCAGGCCCGACCGATGAAGCGGCCGAAGCGTCGACGGAAACATCGGAGTCGCGCGCGACGGCAACCGGGGCGCCGGCAAACGACGGCAACAGCGACGGGCAGCGGCGTGTGGCCATTGTCGCACGCGAATTCGAGCGCGCGCCGGTGACGCGCACGGTGTTGCTGCGGGGCCGTACTGAAGCGGCACGCACGGTCGAGGTGATGGCGGAAACCTCTGGACGAGTCACCTCGGACCCGCGCAGGAAGGGCAGCACCGTCGAGGAGGGCGAGCTTCTTTGCCGACTGCGCTCGGGCCCGCGCGACGCGGCCCTGCGCGAGGCCGAAAGCCGGCTCGCCGAAGCCGAGTTGAACTACACCGCCGCGAGCCGCCTCTCGGCCGAGGGGTTTGCTGCCGAGACGCGGCTGGCCTCGGCTCGCGCCGCGCGCGAGGCGGCGGAGGCGGCCGTCGACTCGGCCCGAGAGGAGCTGGAGCGTCTGGAGATGGTCGCCCCCTTCGGCGGTGTGCTGGAGACGGACACGGCGGAGCTCGGCGCCCTGCTGCAGCCCGGCGCGCCCTGCGCCACGATCCATCAGCTTGACCCGATCCGGATGGTCGGGTTCGTTCCCGAAAGCCAGGTGGACCGTATCGAAACCGGCGCACCGGCCGGCGCGCGGCTGTCGTCGGGGCGCGAGGTCACCGGGCGCGTGACTTTCGTGGCGCGCACGGCGGACCCGCAGACACGCACTTTCCGGGTCGAGGTCACGGTGGACAACGAGGAACTCGACATCCGCGCGGGGCAATCGGCGGACATGCTGATCTCTGCGGCCGGCGCGCAGGGGCATCTCGTACCCGGCTCGGCGATGACGCTGAACGACGAGGGGCGTATCGGATTGCGGCTGGTCGATGACGACAGGCGCGCGCGCTTTCACCAAGTCGAAGTCCTGCGCGACACAGCTGACGGGGTGTGGGTGGCCGGCCTGCCCGAACGCGCCACCGTCATCGTCGTCGGTCAGGAGTTCGTGAGTGAGGGCACGCTGCTGGATGTGACGATGCAGGAGCCTGAAGGCGCCCCGGACGATACCGAAGAGCCTGGCCCGGATATCGATTTCGATGCGCTCGACGCCGCGCCCGACGACGGCGCGGACGGCGTCGACGTACCCGCCGGGGAACTCCTGCAATGACCGGAATCGTTGATTGGGCGGCAGGCCGCGCCAGGATGGTGCTGGCCTTCATCCTGCTGACGCTGGTGGCCGGAACGACGGCTTATTTCAGCCTGCCCAAGGAAGGCGAGCCGGATATCGACGTGCCCGCGCTGTTCATTTCGGTGCCTTTCCCCGGCATTTCGGCTGAGGACGCCGAGAGCCTGCTGATCGAGCCGATGGAGACCGAGCTGTCGGATATTGACGGGCTCGACACGATGACGGCGACGGCGTCCGAAAATTTCGCCGGGATCGTCCTGCAGTTCGAATTCGGCTGGAACAAGTCCGCGACCATTGCCGATGTCCGCGACCGGATGGACCGGGCCGAGGCACAGTTTCCGAGCGGTGCGGAACGCTACAGCATCGACGAATTCAACTTCTCCGAGTTCCCGATCATCATCGTCGCGCTGTCGGGTGACGTGCCCGAGCGCAGCCTGTCGCGCGCCGCGCGTCAGATGCAGGATGCCATCGAGTCCATTGATGCGGTTCTGGAGGCCTCCTTTGCCGGCGACCGCGAGGAGATGGTCGAGGTCGTGATCGATCCGCTCAAGCTTGAGGCCTACAACGTTACGGCGGGCGAGCTGATCCGGGCCGTGAGCGACAACAACCAGCTGGTCGCTGCAGGCGAGGTTGAAACGCGTGACGGCGCATTCGCGCTCAAGGTGCCGGGGGCCCTGAAGACACCGCGCGACGTTCAGGAGCTTCCGATCAAGGTCAATGGCGACAGCGTCGTCACGCTGGGCGATCTCGCCGAGATCCGCATGACCTTCGAGGACCGGAAGGGAACCGCGCGCTTCAACGGCGAGACCACGCTGGCGCTGCAGGTCGTGATGCGCAAGGGCTTCAACCAGATCGATACCGCAGCTCAGGTGCGCGACACGGTCGCGCAGGTGCAGCAGGACTGGCCGGCCGAGCTGCGCGACGCGGTCACCGCGACAACCTCGCTGGACCAGTCGCGTCAGGTCGAGGCCATGGTGAGCCAGCTGGAGAATTCTGTCCTGACCGCGGTCGCGCTCGTCATGATCGTCGTGCTCGCCGGGCTCGGAGTGCGATCGGCGCTTCTGGTCGGCTTCGCCATTCCGACCTCCTTCTTTCTGGCGTTCCTGCTGCTGGGTGCGATGGATGTCGCGATCTCGAACATCGTCATGTTCGGGCTGATTCTGGCCGTCGGAATCCTCGTGGACGGGGCCGTCGTTGTCGTTGAATATGCCGACAAGCGCATCAATGACGGTGCGCGCCCGCTGGACGCCTATGTGCAGGCGGCAAAGCGCATGTTCTGGCCGATCACCGCGTCCACGGCGACGACGCTGTGCGCCTTCCTGCCGATGCTGTTCTGGCCGGGCGTCGCAGGCGAGTTCATGGGCATGCTGCCCGTCACGCTGATCTTCGTGCTGTGCGCCTCGCTGGTGGTGGCGTTGATCTACCTGCCGGTCGTCGGCGGGGTGACCGGCCAACTTGCGCTGCGCATGGGTCAGGCCAGCGACCGGCTGCGGTCGCTGCCGCTCGTGCTGCGGCTGGCGCTGACGGCAGGGGTGGCAGCGCTGCTCTATGTCGCGACGATGCAGGCACTCAACCCGAACTACCTGCTGCCCGTTGCACCGCCCGGCGCGGCGGCGGTGCTGCCGGGGGCCTTGATGTTCCTCGCGGGGGCGATGCTGATGGCGGTGGTGGCGCCGTCATTGCGTCCGGTGCAGCCCGACCGTATCGAGGCGGGACACAGGCGCACAGTCTTCGGTCGGTTCATCAAGCTGATCGTGGCCAACCCCGTGATGCCCGTCGTGACCCTGCTGGCGGTGATCGCCTTTGTCGTGACGGTGTTCAGCTATTACGGAGAAAACAGCCGCGGGGTCGAATTCTTCGTCGACACCGAGCCCGAGCAGGGCATCGTCCATGTGCGCGCAAGGGGCAACCTGTCACTGTCAGAAAAGGATGCGCTCGTCGCGCAGGTCGAGCGCGTCGCATTGCAGACCGAAGGGGTCGAGTCGGTCTTCGCCTTTGCCGGCGATGGCGGATTGAACCAGAACACCGGCGGCGCGCAGGCGCCGATGGACTCGATCGGGCAGGTCCAGTTCGAGCTCACGCGCTGGGAAACCCGCGCCCATCAGCCGGGCATGGACGGCAACAGCATCCTCGACCGCATGGAAGCCGAGATGGAGCGAATCCCTGGGATCCGCACCGAAATTTCGGTGCAGACCGGCGGCCCCGGCGATGCGAAACCGGTGCATCTGCGCCTCAAGGGGCATGACCTCGAAATCCTTGGAGAGGCCATCGAAACGGTCCGCGAGCGATTCGAAGCGACCGAGGGCATCATCGATATCGACGATACCCGCCCCTTGCCCGGCATCGACTGGCAGATCGACATCGACACCGCCCGCGCCGGGCGCTTCGGCGCCGACGTGAACACCGTCGGGGGCATGGTGCAGTTGGTCACGCGCGGGCTTTTGCTGGACACGATGCGCGTCGACAGCTCGGACGAGGAGATCGAGATCCGGGTGCGCCTGCCCGAAGGAGAGC
>CAZMBT010000102.1:0-7209 GCA_964564395.1 uncultured Alkalilacustris sp. | reverse complement strand
CATTCGCGCGCGACGAGGTCGCGCGTGCGCGCATCGTAGAACCGGGTCCAGTCGCTTGAGCGCGGCCGCGATTCGGTCTTGGTACGGATTCCCTGCGCCGATGGCGCATCGGGCAGGCCCAGCCAGTCCCGCAAACCGGCCAGATCGGCGTCGAGCGCCTCGAACCGGATGACATAGTCGGGCTGCGCACTCCCGGCGACCGTGTAGAGATGCGCGCTGTCGAGAAGGCGCTGGCGCTTGCGCCCGTAGACATGCTCCAGCCAGCCATGCGGGCCCCATCGGCGGGTGTAGCGGATGAAGGCGGCCTTCTGGTCCGCCAGGGGCGCCGTGCGGATGTCCGTGCGGCGCATCGACCAGAAGAACTGCGAGACGGCGCGGTCCCACGGGTTGCGGCAGATCGCGATCACGCGGTAGCCGCGGGTTTGCGGGACCACCTTGTGCGCGCGCAACAGCGGCGAGTGGTCGCGCAGCCGCAGCGTCCGGCGCAGCACACCGACCCGGCGCCTGATCGGGCCGACATGCACACCATCCGTGACGACGCGCATCGCTTCTTCCGGGCCCACGGGGGTGGCCTGATCGCCCGGCATCAGGAAGGGTGAGAGCGCGAGCTCGACCGTGGTGCCGGCCATCTTGCGCGGCTTGACCAGAACGAAGCGGTAGTGATGGCTGATCAGCATGGCGGCGCGCCTCTGCCCGGCGGCGCGGAGCCGATCATTCCATCGGCGCGTCGGCCAGAGCGCGGTCGATCAGCGCGACGGTCTCGGAGATTCCGTAAAGCGCGATGAAACCGCCGAAACGAGGCCCCTGGCTGGCACCCAGAAGTACCTCGTATATCGTGCGGAACCAGTCGCGCAGCGGCTCGAAGCCATGCGCCTTGCCGACCGCATAGACGACGCTTTGCAGCGCCTCGGCGTCGGTCTCGCCCGTCCATTCGGCGAGTCGATCGCGCAGATCGGCAAGCGCGGCGCGTTCATGCGCGTCGGGCTGGCGGAGCTTGCGCGTCGGGGCCACGAAGTCGTGGAAATAGCGCACCGCGAATTCCGCCGCCGCGTCCAGATCGGGATGCGTCTCGGGCGCGGCCTCGGGGGCATAGCGGCGGATGAAGCCCCACAGCCCGTCCTTGTCCTGGGCGGCCGAGACGCTGGCAAGGTTGAGCAGCATCGCGAAGGACACCACCATCCGGCTTTCGGGCACATCGCCGCCATGGATGTGAAAGACCGGGTTGGCGACACGCTTGTCGGCGTCCTGCTGCGGGTAGGCGCGCAGTTGCTGATGGTATTCGTCGACGGCCTTCGGGATCACGTCGAAATAGAGCCGCTTCGCGGTCTTGGGTTTTTGGTACATGAAATAGGACAGGCTTTCCGGGCTGGCGTAGCGCAGCCAGTCCTCCATCGACAGCCCGTTGCCCTTGGATTTCGAGATCTTCTGCGCGTTCTCGTCCAGGAACAGTTCGTAATTGTAGAGCTCCGGCGGGCGGGTGCCGAGTGTCCTGCAGATCTTCGAGGACAGCTCCGCCGAGGGGATCAGATCCTTGCCATACATCTCGTAATCGACGCCCAGCGCCGCCCAGCGCATGCCCCAGTCGGGCTTCCATTGCAGCTTGACGTTGCCGCCGGTGACCGGGAGCTCGACCTTCTCGCCATCGGGCTCCTGATAGACGATGGTGCCCTTGGCCACGTTGCGCTCCAGCGTGGGCACCTGAAGCACGCGCCCCGATTTCGGGCTGACCGGCAGGAAGGGCGAATAGGTCTCCGCCCGTCCGGCCTCCACCCCGCCCAGGCTTGGCAGCATGATCGCCATGATGTCGTCGAACCGCTCCAGCACCGTCAGCAGCGCCTCGTCAAAGCGCCCGCCGGCATAGTATTCGGTGGAGGAGGCGAATTCGTATTCGAACCCGAACTGGTCGAGAAAGGCGCGCAGCCGCGCGTTGTTATGCGCACCAAAGCTGTCATGCGTGCCGAACGGGTCACGGACCCGGGTCAGCGGAAGGCCCAGATCCTCGGCCATGCCCTCGCGGTCGGGGATGTTGTCGGGCACCTTGCGCAGCCCGTCCATGTCGTCGGAAAAGCAGATCAGCCGTGTCGGGATGTCCGAGATCAGCTCGAAGGCGCGGCGCACCATCGTGGTGCGCGCGACCTCGCCGAAAGTGCCGATATGCGGCAACCCCGACGGCCCATAACCTGTCTCGAAGAGCACATGCCCCTTATCCGGTGCGGCGGCTTCGTAGCGTTTGAGCACGCGCCGGGCCTCCTCGAACGGCCAGGCCCTGGAATTCATCGCTGCGTCGCGCATGTCGGACATGATCTGCGTATCTCCGCTGACGTTGCGGCGTGGTGCCGCGACAGGCCCCGCTTCCTATTGCCCGGCCCGGGCGGGGTCAATAATCTGCGACTGCCCCATTGGCCACGAAGGACCGAGGATGCCCCCGCAGTCGCAGCCCCTCTCGGCGCAGGACAGCCTGATCGCCATAATGCTCACCGCTTCGTTTTCGGATGAACGTGTGCGCACCTCCGAATTGGTGACGATACAGCAGATCGTCAATCATCTGCCCATCTTCGCGGGATACGACCCCGACCGCATCGCGACCGTCGCCCAGACGGTGTTCGACCTGCTGGAGGAGGAGGATGGTCTGGATGCGCTGTTCGGGTTGATGCGCGAAAGCCTGCCCGAGCGGCTGTACGAGACCGCTTATGCCCTGGCCTGTGATGTGGGCGCTGCGGATGGCAAGCTGATGCAGTCGGAACTCCGGCTTCTGGAGGAAATCCGCGACGAGCTGAACATCGACCGGCTGCACGCCGCCGCGATCGAGCGCGGCGCCCGCGCGCGGCACATGCGGCCCGATCCCGGCTGACAGTGACATTGGCGTGAAAGTGGGGCGGTGGATCGTGGCGCCTCAGCTGTCGATCGCCTCCGCCCAGCCCTGGATCAGCTGCTGTTGCAACGTGCGCGCCCTTGAAAGCCAGGCGCGCCCGCCCGGCGGGCGGATCATTGCCTCGGGTGGCAGGCTGTCACGGCGCGCGGCATCCGCGGCAATGATGATGAAGGCGATCTCGTTATTGGCCGCGGTCGCCGCATAGCCGCCCAGCCCCGAGACGAAATTGAGCGTCCCGGTCTTGGCCTTGATGCTGAGCGGGCTGTTGTAATCCGGCGCGCCCGTGCTGTCGCGCACCGTGATGTCCCGCAACAATGGCCGCAACCGGCGGCCATCAGGGTGCGTCAACACACGCAGCATGTCGGCCGAGGTGATCCGGGCGTCGCCGCCAAGCCCGGAGTGATCGACAAGTCGCGGCAGGCCGCCAAGGCCGTAGCGGTCGCGCGCCCATTCCGCCATCGACCGGGCCGAGCGCTGCAGGTCGGGCGCCGCCGTGCCGGTGGCCAGCGTTGCGGCCAGCCCCAGCGCTTCGGCGGTCAGGTTGGTGGAATAACGCAGCATGTCCTCGACGATCCCCGTCAGTGGCGGCGAGTCGTGCGAGGCCAGGACGTCCGCCGCGCGCGCTTGCGGTGCTGCGAGGGTGATCTCGGGCAGCGCGATTCCGGCATCACGGGCGAGGGCCGCGAAAACCTCGGCGGCATAGAGCGCCGGGTTGCGAACCGGCAGCCAGCGGCTGCCCCCATTGCCCAGCGCACCCCGCGACACTGTCCAGTGATCGCGCCCGCCATTGTTCTCATAGGTGTAGACGGGGCTGGTGCGATCCACGACCTGCATCTGCGCCATGTGCACCTGCGGGCGATGTTGACGCCCGCGCGCGTCCATCACCACGTCGTAGCCGGTCGCGTTGCGTTCCCAGCCGAAATGCACCCGATTGAAGTTGAGATTCAGCCCGGCGATCGTCGGGTTGTAGCCCGCCTCGTCGGGTTGGGCGGGGTCGATGTTCGGGATGCTCGGCAGTGCGCCGGCATGGATGCGCAGCCGCCCCGCCACGCGTTGCACCCCCGCCGCGCGCAGGTCGCGCACCAGTGCGGCCAGCCCGTCGGTGTCCAGAGTCGGGTCGCCCCCACCCGTCAGGATGAGGTCGCCTTCCAGCCGTCCGCCGCGAACTGGCCCCGTGGCCAGCAGCCGGGTACGAAAGCGATGATCCGGTCCCAGCCGGTGCAGCGCGTAGAGCGCGGTTATCGCCTTGACCACGCTGGCCGGGGGCAGCGCGATATCCGGTGCCCTTGCATCGAGGATTTCGCCGGATGCCATGTCTGCCGCGATATAGCTGACCTGTCCGGTCAGATTCGCACGCTCCACCAGCCGTGCCCCGATCTGCGAAAGCGACGGCGCTCCGCCATGGGCCGGGCGCGGCGCCGGGCGTAGCGATACATCGGGCGCGCCCGCAGCCAGCGGCGCGGCAAAGCCTGCAAGCAAGCCCGTGACGAGCGCGCGGCGCGACAAGTGCTGAGCGGTCCGAGACATGGGTGTTCGTCTCCTGGCGTGCGGTCGAGTAAAGCTCCTGCGCGCGGCCATGGCAAGCCTGTCCTGCAGCCCCGCCGCGGCCGGTCCGTCAGCCTTTATCGCCGCGTGCCCGAAGCTCGGTGGACGAGATGTCGCGCATGGGCAGGTTCACGAAACACCATGCCGGGGCCCGACGCTGCGCGAGGGTTGCGGCCCCGGGCTGGCCGACCCGGGCATGTGCGTAGCGCAGCGCTGCGCGCGAGCGCAATGCGCGCAGCCTCGCACCGGGGCGCGCGAAAACCGCGATCGGCACGGTTTCCATGACCCGTGTCCAGCGGTCCCAGTGATGGAAGCTGGCCATGTTGTCGCCGCCCATCAGCCAGACGAACCGCACCGCCGGATAGCGCGTCGTGAGCTGCGCTAGCGTTTCGGCCGTGTAGCGGGTGCCGAGGCGTTCCTCGATATCGGTGACGGTGATGCGCGGGTGCCCGACAATTCGACGCGCGGCGGCCATCCGTTGCGGGAGCGGGGCGGGGCCGCGCCGCTTGAGTGGATTGCCCGGGCTGACAAGCCACCAGATCCGATCCAGCTGCAGTCGCTTGAGCGCTTCATGGCTGATATGCACATGCCCCGCATGCGGCGGATCGAAGGACCCGCCCAGCAGCCCCACCCGAAGACCGGGGGGTGCGATGGGGTGGCGCGCGATCACGCAACGCCGCGCGCTTGGGGCAGGGGCGGGATCATCTGGTGTGCTCCGTCTTGAAGGTGCTCGGGTGGCGGGCCGCGAATGCTGGCGCGCGGCCTCGAGTGCTAGCGCGGCGACGGGGCGGCCGTCAACGCCGTGCAGAAGGCCTCAGATCTCGATCCGGAGCCGCGCGATCATGCGGTCACGTTCGGCCAGCGCGTCGGCGGCGCGCTCGCCCAGCTGCGCGGCGCAGGCATTGATCAGGCATTCGGCGCAGGCGATGAAGACGGTCATGCTGTTCGACAGGAAGCTCGTGTCATGCGCCACGAAGAGCGCGGCATCCGAGGTGTCGACCAGCGGCGACGAGGCGCGATCGGTGATCGCGACCACCGAGATCCCGGCCTCATGCGCAACGCGGGTGACCTCGATGACATGCGCGGTATAGGGCGCACAGCTTGCGGCGATCACGACGTCACCGGGCTGCAGTGTCGCCAGCGCTTCGGCGACGCCGGTGCCGGGCGCATCCAGCAGCACGACATCCGACCGGATCATGCGCAGCCCATAGGCCAGGAACGCGGCGAAGGCATGAAACTGGCGTACCCCGAACACCGCGACCCGCCGTGCCCCTGCAATGCGGCGCACCGCATCCTCGAAGCTGCCGGTGTCGAATGTCTCGATGAAGTGGTCGATATTCGCCTGATTCTCGCGGCACAGCTTGGCGGCCGCACTGAAGCTGCCCGCCTGCCCGTCGGCGAGGGCGGCCTGCGCCTGACGGCTGTAGAAGGCGCCGGGCCGCGTCAGGCTGGCGCTGAGCAGCACGTCCTGAAAGGCGCCGAAACCGCTATATCCCAGGCTGCGCGCGAGGCGCGTCAATGTGGAGGGGTTTACCTGCAGCTCCTCGGCCAGGGCGGTAATCGACAACAGCTTGGGGCTGCCCTGCAGATCCAGTATGCGCCCAAGCGCGGTGCGCGCCTTGGGGCCCAGTGCAATCCGCGATTCGCCGCGCGCGATTGCGATCATCAGCGCGCGCAATTCCTCGATCGTGGCCGGCGGAGGCGTGTCCGCCGCCTTGTCATGCGCTGCGGGCGAGTGTCCTGACATATGCTGCGCCGCCTCCGGGTTGGTCATGAACAGACCATGTAACAGCTTCTGTGCCGATCTCGAAGATGGCGGTGGCTAGGGTATTCTCATCATCGGGATCGTCGGGCGCGCTGCGGTGTATGGGCAGGCCCGGGCCGCCGGTGTCGTGCAGGATGTCCAGCGGCGCGGTGCGTCCCTGTCCGAGCAGGGCGGTGCCGCGCGCCTGCCGGTCGCGCGAGGAGCGGGTGATCGTCTGCCGTTCCAGCCCGGCGGGATGATGCAGCGCGTGGTTGGCATGAATCGCGGGGGCGGTGATGTTCTGTGTGCTGACGGCTCCGGCGCCGAACTCAACGCTTGTCAGGCGGGAGTCGCCGCATTGCGCCAGGGTGAAGTGAAAGCCGGCGCTGGGCGGCGCGGCGCGCAGAGTATCAAGTGCTTCATCGATCGAGCCGGCGCGCAGAACCGCACGCCCCAGAACCATGCGCGGCACCTGCGCCGCGAGACCGGTCAGGCGCAGATTGTTGACGGTCTGCACCATGCCATGCGCGTTTATGGCGAAGGTGTGCCCCGGCAATGAGCCGGGATAGCAGAAGGCATGGAACCGCGGCGCGGCTTCGGGTTCGGCCTCGAGGATGAAGCAGCTTCCACGAAAGAAGGGCAGCCCGTCCTCGTTATGGGCCAGGACCGGCGTTTCGCCGGGCTGCATCAGCGTCGTGCAGCCGTCGGGCGATGCTGCGAGCAGCTCGCCCCGGCAGTTCCAGGCGAACACCTCCTCGAATGGCAGGTCGAGCCCCTCGGCCATCGCCTCGATCTCGTCGAGGATATCCGGGTAATGCGCCGCAACGGTGTCGGCCATGCGGGCCACCGCAGCCGTCCGGGCCCGAGTCGCGATCCGGTTCCAGATCGCGCTGTCGAGCAGGTGGCGATGCACCGCGGCGCGCCCCTGCAGTCCGACCGCACGTCCCAGCGCGCGCGCGTCGCCGCCCATGCGCAGCCACCCGGTTCGGGGAAACTCATCCGACATGGCGCAGGAAGTCCTTCATGCGGTCGTTCGGCGGGTTGTTGA
>CAZMBT010000101.1:0-7234 GCA_964564395.1 uncultured Alkalilacustris sp. | reverse complement strand
CGACGAGATGCCCGGCGGTGTGGCGCACCACGCCCTTGGGCTGGCCGGTGGTGCCGGATGTATAGAGGATATAGGCGGGGTGGTTGCCCGCGACGGGGACGCATTCGGCCGGGGCCACGCCGTGCTGAAAGGCGTGCCAGTCATGGTCGCGCCCCTCGGTCAGCGCGGCGACCTCCTGCTCGCGCTGGAAGATGACGCAGAAATCAGGCATGTGCGTGACTTGCTCGAGCGCGGCGTCGAGAAGCGGCTTGTAATGCACCACGCCGCCCGGTTCGATTCCGCAGGAGGCGGCGATCACGGCGCGGGGCTTGGCATCGTCGATCCGCTTGGCGAGTTCATGCGCTGCAAAGCCGCCGAACACCACCGAATGGATCGCGCCGAGCCGCGCGCAGGCCAGCATCGCCTCGAGCGCCTCGGGCACCATGGGCATGTAGATGACCACGCGGTCACCCTTGGCAACACCCTTGGCGCGCAGCGCGCCCGCCAGGCTGGCGACCCGATCGCGCAGTTCGCGATAGGTCAGTTCGCGCTTGGTGTGGGTAACCGGGCTGTCATGGATGATCGCGACCTGGTCGCCCCGCCCGGCGGCGACATGCCGGTCCACGGCGTTGTAGCAGCCGTTCAGGCGGCCATCGCTGAACCACTCATACATCGGGGCGTTGTCGTCGAACAACGCTTTCGAAGGCGGCGTATCCCAGTCGATCGCCTGCGCCTGCTCCATCCAGAAGCCATCCGGGTCCTGCAGCGAACGCGCGTGGATGTCGGCATACCCCATGAGAACCTCCCGGTACGAGATGCGTTGCGCCTTGTCCGGCCCTGTCGCAACAATGTTACGTTCGTATGCGGCGGTCAGCCGTAATGTGCAACCGGCGTTCCCGCAAGGGCGGTGATGTTGAGCAACCCGCGCGAGGAAATCGACGGCGTGACGATATGCGCCCGGTTGCCCATGCCCATAAGGATCGGGCCCACCTCCAGCCCGCTGCCGCGCATGCGCAGCACGTTGCGCACGCCGCTGGCCGCGTCGGTGCCGCCGAAGATCAGCACGTTCGCCGGCCCGTTCAGCCGTGAATTGGGGAAGATGCGCGCACGCAGCTCGGGGTCGAGCGCGGCATCGACGGACATCTCGCCTTCATAGGCGAAGTCGGGTTCCCGCGCATCGACGAGCGCGAGCGCCGCGCGCATCCTGCGGCCCGAGTCCGTGTCCATGTTGCCGAACTGCGAATGCGAGCACAGCGCGATCTGCGGTTCGATCCCGAAGCGGCGGACATGCCGTGCGGCGGCGCAGGCAGTCTCGGCGATCTGGGCGGAGGTGGGGTCGGGGTGCACCTGCGTGTCCGCGATGAAGAGGTTGCCCTCGGGCTGCAGGATCAGGCTGAGCGCGCCCACCGGGTCGAGCTCGTCGGTTGCGAGTACCTGGGTGACATAGTTCAGGTGCCACAGGTATTGACCGAACGTGCCGCAGATCAGGCTGTCGGCTTCGCCGCGATGGACCATGACCGCGCCGATGGCCGTCGTGTTGGTGCGCATCACGGCGCGCGCAATGTCGGGGGTGACGCCGCGGCGCTCCATCAATGCGTGATAGGTCTGCCAGTAATCGCGGTAGCGCGGATCGTTCTCGGGGTTGACGATCTCGAAGTCGCGTTCGGGACGGATGGGAAGCCCGGCACGTTCGCAGCGCCGCGCGACCACTTCGGGCCGGCCGATCAGGATCGGCACCTCGGTCATGTCCTCCAGCATGGCGTTCGCGGTGCGCAGAACGCGTTCATCCTCGCCTTCGGCGAAGACGATCCGGCGCGATGCGCTGCGCGCGGCCTCGAAGACCGGCCGCATGATCAGCGCCGAGCGGAACACCGATCCGTCGAGGCGTTCGCGATAGGCCCGCAGGTCCTCGATGGGGCGCGTCGCCACGCCGCTGTCCATCGCCGCCTTGGCGACCGCCGAGGCCACCACCCCCATGAGACGCGGATCGAAGGGCTTGGGGATCAGATAGTCGGGGCCGAAATTCATCCGCTCGCCCTGATAGGCGGCGGCGGCTTCCGCGCTTGTGGTGGCCCGGGCCAGCTGGGCGATCCCTTCGATGCAGGCGATCTGCATCGCATCGTTGATCTCGGTGGCGCCGACATCGAGTGCGCCGCGAAAGATGAAGGGAAAACACAGGACGTTGTTGACCTGATTCGGAAAGTCCGACCGCCCCGTGGCGATCAGCGCATCCGGCGCCACACTGCGGGCCGCGTCGGGCAGGATTTCAGGTGTCGGGTTGGCAAGGGCGAAGATGATGGGCGGATCCGCCATGCGCGAGACGCGCTCGGGCGTCAGCACGCCGGGGCCCGACAGGCCGAGAAAGAGATCGGCATCGTCGATGACGTCGTCGAGGTTGCGCTTGTCGGTCTTCTGCGCGAAGGCGGCCTTTTGCGGGTTCATGTCTTCGGTGCGGTCGGCATGCACCAGCCCGTGAATGTCGCACAGCCAGATATTCTCGCGCCGCACGCCCAGCTTGAGCAGCATGTTCAGGCAGGCGATGCCGGCGGCGCCGCCGCCGGTGGAGACGACCTTGATGTCCTCGAAGCGCCGGCCGGTGACCTGGAGCGCGTTGACGGCGGCGGCGCCGACGACGATGGCGGTGCCGTGCTGGTCGTCATGAAAGACCGGGATGTTCATGCGCTCGCGGCACAGGCGCTCGACGACGAAACAGTCGGGCGCCTTGATGTCTTCGAGGTTGATGGCACCGAAGGTCGGCTCCATGGCGCAGACCAGATCGGCCAGCCTTTCGGGGTCGCTCTCGTCCAGTTCGATGTCGAAGCAGTCGATATTGGCGAATTTCTTGAACAGGACGGCCTTGCCCTCCATCACCGGTTTGGAGGCGAGCGGCCCGATTTCGCCCAGCCCCAGCACCGCCGAACCATTGGTCACCACCCCGACGAGATTGGCGCGTGCGGTGTAGCGGCTTGCCGCAAGCGGGTCGTCGCGGATTTCGGTGCAGGCCTCGGCGACGCCCGGCGAGTAGGCGCGGGCCAGATCGCGGCCATTGGCCAGCGGCTTGGTCGGACGGATCTCCAGCTTTCCGGGCTGCGGAAAGGCATGGTAGTCCAGCGCCGCCTGTCGGGCGCTGTCCTGTCGTGCATCGTCGCTCATGATGGCCGCTCCTCCCGCGGGATTGGTCGTTTAACGCTAAACAATCATCCATGTGACAGTGCCGCCGATGGGGCGGGCGATCAAGCACAACCTGTGCAGCGGGCGATGGCTGGCGACGCCCCGCCAGCGGGTGCGCTTGCGCCGTCCCGGCGGCTGGGGCAAACCGGGGGCGCAACAAGGGGACTCCGCCACATGCAGGATCATCTGACCATCGTTCGCCATCCGCTCGTGCAGCACAAGCTTACTCTGATGCGCGAGAAATCCACATCGACCACGGTATTCCGGCAGCTGATGCGGGAATGCGCGCAGCTTCTGGCCTATGAGGCGACGCGTGATCTGGCCGTCGAGGTCAAGCGCATCGAAACCCCGATGCAGGCGATGCAGTCGCCGGTGCTCGCGGGGCGCAAGCTGGCACTCGTTTCGATCCTGCGCGCCGGCAACGGGTTGCTCGACGGCATTCTGGAGCTGATCCCGTCGGCGCGGGTCGGTTTCGTGGGGCTTTACCGCGACGAGGAAACCCTCAAGCCGGTCAAGTACTACTACAAGGTGCCCTCGGAACTGGGCGAGCGGTTCGTTATCGTGGTGGACCCCATGCTCGCGACGGGCAATTCCTCGGCGGCGGCGATCGACCTTCTGAAACAGTCCGGCGCGCGTGAAATCCGCTTTCTGTGCCTTCTGGCGGCGCCCGAAGGTGTCGCCCGGATGAAGGAGGCCCACCCCGATGTGCCCGTGATCACCGCGGCTTGCGATGAACGCCTGAACGAGAATGGCTTCATCGTGCCGGGGCTAGGGGATGCGGGCGACCGCATGTTCGGCACAAAATAAAGCATGAAATCGGTGCGCGGCGCTTTACTCACCGGCCGAATTTGGGCATCGTCCCCGGGGAGTGTCCGGGGGTGCCGCATGTCTGCCAGAGTTTCCGTCTTGGCGCTGATCGTAATGGCCTCGGGGGGCATGGCCGGGGGCGCGCTGGCGCAATCCGCCACCCCGGCCGAGATCCCGCCCGAATCGTACGACGGCGTGCAATATATCGACAGCGAGGGGTGCATGTTCATCCGCGCCGGCCATGGCGGCCGGGCCAACTGGGTGCCGCGGGTGGACCCCGACCGCAATCACATCTGCGGCCAGACGCCGACCTTCGCGCCGCAAACCGCGCCGGATGAGGCACCGGAGGCGCAAGAAGCGCAGCTGGAAGAGCCGGCGGAACCCGCACCGCAGCCCGAAGACACGGCACCGGCGGAAGTTGCGGTCGCGGCGGAGCGGGCGGCGCCGTCCCCCCCCGCGGCTGAGCGCCGCATGGCACAGCAGGACCCCGAGCCGGAGCCACCGGCACAGCGAGACCCCGACCCGGCGACCCCGCGGGTTGTCGGCGTGTCGCCCGAGGGGCCGAGTCTCAACCCGGCATGCCCCGATCATGCGCCTTATGGTCAGCGTGTCGCTCTGGCCGATGGGCGCAACGGTATCCGCTGCACCGCCGACGGTCCCGACCCGCAGGACGAGGCCGATTCGCCGCGCATGGCAGCGCGTGGTGCCGCCGGGGCGGGGCACGCCGCTACCGTGGCGCCGGAGCATGACGCGGGTGCGGCTGTCGCGTCGCCGCGCGTCGTGTCGGTGCCTGTCGCGCGGATCACACGGGATGCGCGCTGCCCCGATCACGCCCCTTACGGCCAGCGCGTCATCCTTGAGGGGGATCGGGCGGGCATCCGGTGCGTCCCGGATCGCCTGGTGGCGCAGGCGGTCTCCGGTGTGCAGAGCCAGGCGGTGCAGCGCTCGGCCCGGACGGACCATGTGGCCCCGTCGAGGCAGACGGCCGCTGTGCGCGCAACGCAGCAGAAATCCGCCATGCGCGGCATCCCGGAGGGCTACAAACCGGCCTGGGAGGATGATCGCCTGAATCCGCACCGTGCGCAGGGCACGCGCGCCGGTGAGGCGCAGATGCGCGCGGTCTGGACGGATACGGTACCGCGGCAACTCGTGACGCCGCAGGCCGGCGGGACGCACGCCTCGCAGGCGGAGCGGCCGCGGCGGCCGGACGGGGCCGCGCAAGGCGATGACGCACAGCGCGACGAACGTGGCACGCAGGTCGCGGCGCGGTCCGGCAGTGGAAGCATGATCCAGGTCGGCACCTATGGGGTGCCGGACAATGCGCGCAACGTCGCCACGCAGATGGAACGGATGGGATACCCGGTGCGCAGCCGGAGCGTCGGCGGCGGACTCGAGGTCGTAATGGCCGGGCCGTTCAGCGACGATGCCACAACGCGGCGCGCCCTGAACACACTGCGCGGCGCCGGGTTTGCGGACGCCTTTGTGCGCTAAGCCCCGGCGCGGGGTCCTTCGCCCGGTCAGTCGCCGTCGTCGCAGATGCCCTGCAGCGCGACCCATTCGCCATCGGCCAGAACCGGCGTCCGCGCTGCAGCTTCTTGGCCGGTCGCCTCGTCGGATCGCCTGGTGACGACGGCGGGTGGAGCGGCGTCCAGAAACGGTTTCATCGGGATGCCGGCCCGGTCGAAACGCGGCCCCAGCGCCTCTGGCGAAACTGTCTCGGGCGCCCGCGCGATCACCTCGGCCAACGCACCCCGCAGCGCCCCGTCCGGCAACGCGCCGGTGGCCAGCAGCTGCAGCTGCGCCCGCATGCCCGCCATGCGCAGCAGCGGCACGAGCGGATCCCGCGCGCCCGCGTCATGCAGCGCCGCGATCGCATGACCGGCCAGCACCTCCGGGCCTTCGGCGCGCTCGACCAGGCGCCGGTCGATCAGCACGATCCCCCCGGGCAGGGCGCGCGCCTGCAGTTCCGTCATGCCCGGCTCGGGCAGCGACACCACCATGAGCCGGGTCGTGCGCGGCTCCGCCAGCCGCGCGCGCAACTGATCCAGCGCGCGTCGCCCGGCCGCGCTGTTGCAGATCCGGCCATTTCCGGACCCGAGCTCGTCCAGAAGGCGCCGTCCGATATCGGCCTTGGTTGCCGGGGGCAACACGGTCGCAGTGTGCTGCACGAGCGCGGGCGGAAACCACCACAGAACAAGGGCAGCCATCGCGGCGAGCGTGGTCGCGACGAACACCATGCGAACGCGCCGCGGACGCGATCTGCGCCGGGCCAGCGCCGTGCGCACCTGTTCGATGGCGTCGATCATGATGGGGTCGTCGAGCTCCAGCAGCTCCGCCCCGTCGGTGTCGGGGCTGTAGAGCGCGGGCAGATGCCCGGGGTTGAGCCGTGTCACCGCCGGCAGCGACCAGTGGGCGACGGCGGTGCCGCTGCGAAACTGCGCGATCATCAGCGACGCCTTGCCGAAAGAGACGACGACGTCCTGCCGCTTCGCCTGAGCCGACTCGCGCCACAGGCCGGTGCTTTCCAGCCGCTGATACTGCCTGAGCGCCGTCATGGCGATGTGGTTCTGCCTGTCCTCTGCCCGTGATCAGCGTATCGCAGCGGGGCGGCGGCTACAATGCACGGCTGTGCAAGGTTGTTGACCATGCCTCAACCACAGGGCAAGAGCGTGGCATGCGTGTCTTCAAGATATTCCTGCGTCCGCAATGGGACGCGTTCCGCGCCGCAGGGGTCACGGCCGGTGCGCCGGTCGATCTGGCCGACGGATTCATTCACCTGTCAACGGCAGAGCAGCTTCCGGCAACCGCCGCCAGGCATTTCGCGAATGAGAGCGACCTCGTGCTGGTGGCACTGGAGGCCGAATCGCTCGGACCCGCGCTGCGCTGGGAGCCGTCGCGCGGCGGTGCGCTGTTCCCGCATCTCTACCGTGATCTGACAATGGCGGATGTGGTCTGGGACACGTCGCTGCCGCTGGGTGTGAGCGGGCACATCTTTCCCGAGCGGCTGCTTTGAGCCTGATCGAGCGCGCCGGGCTTGCCATGCTGCGCCGCCTGGAGCCGGAGCGTGCCCACCGGTTGGCCCTGCGGGCGCTGCGTCTGGGGCTGCTGCCGGAGTCACCTGCCGTCACGTCACCGCGGCTGCGGGTGCGGCTTGCGGGTCTGGATCTGGTCAATCCGGTCGGGCTGGCGGCGGGATTCGACAAGAATGCCGAGGCGCTGCATCCCCTGTCGCGCGCAGGCTTCGGCTTTCTCGAGGCCGGGGCCGTCACCCCGCGTC
>CAZMBT010000100.1:0-7243 GCA_964564395.1 uncultured Alkalilacustris sp. | reverse complement strand
ACTCGCGCCAGAGCTGCGCCTGCACGAACCGCGCCATGCGCTGACGGATGGTGGTGACGGCTTGGGTGCCTATCGCCTCATCGCGGCGCAGGCGGTGGCGCATCTGGCTCCCTGCGGTCGTCTGGCGCTCGAGATCGGCCCTGATCAGGCGGCGCCGGTCGCCGCGCTGTTGCGTGCGGCGGGCCTGTCCGACATCGCGGTTCTGCCCGACATCGACGGGCGCGACCGTGTCGTAACCGCGCGCCGCGCATGAGCCACCGTGCGGTTTTCGCCCTTCGATCGCGCTTTCTGGCGCGGGCTGGAAATTTTGGGTTGTCTTGCGCGCCACAAAATGTTTAGTCGTCTCTACGCGGAGGGAACGCACAATATCCGTTCCCCGCGCCGCAAAGCCTGTAAATCACGCGGACCGATATAGCCAGCGCTCCTACGCTTGGCGCTCACGGGTCCGGGTCAAGCCAGATCAGGGCTGGAAGCAAGACAGTATGAGATCACCCAAGTCACGTTCGCGTTCCAAGTCGAACCGCCCGCGCTCGGTCGGCAATATCGTCAACCGGGTCTTCGATTCCTCTGGGCCGGAGGGCAAGGTACGCGGCACGCCGCAGCAGATCATAGACAAGTATCAGGTCCTTGCGCGGGACGCTCAGCTTGCGAATGATCGCATCGCGGCGGAAAATTTCCTTCAGCATTCGGAGCATTACACCCGGATGCTGGCCGAGGCGCAGCGCGAGATGGCGAGCGAGGCCGAAGCGCGGCGCGAACAGCAGGAAGCGCAGAATCGCAATCGTCAGCGCGACGACTCCGGCGATCAGCCCGAACAGGGCCAGAGTCAGAAACAGGGCAAGGGCGGGGGCGGCCCCGACCGATCCTCCGAAAAGGCGTCGGAGGCTCCCGCCTCCAAGGCGCCCGACCGGTCGGCGTCAACGCCCCCTGCGGAGACGAGCGGTGCCGATGAGGTCATCGATACCGGCTCTGGCGAGGGCAGTAGCCTTGTGCCGACACCGGAGTCGACCCGCAGCAGCACGGATGAGGCGGAGGCGTCGGGCACCGCAGGTGAAAAACCGGCCGAAGATGAGCAATCCGCCGGCCAGCCAGGCGGGCGCAAACCTGCCCGTGCACCGGCCCGACGCCGCAGCCCGCGCAAGTCCTCCGCGCCGGCGAAGTCGAAATCGGCCGAGAGTGCCGACACCGCGGGCGGTCAGAATTCGGACTCCGCCGCCGAGTAGTCGGTTGATGTGGAAGCTCGGTGGGACACGGTCTGTTCGACGCCGGCATACCGCAAGCCATGCTCAGCCTTTCGCGTCCAGCGCCCGCGCAAGTGCACAGAAGCCTTCGAGCGAAACCTGCTCGGCCCGCGCGGTTGGAGGGATCTCGACGCTGCGCAGCAGCCCTTCGATATCCGGTGACAACCGCCGCAGGCTGGACCGCAGCATCTTGCGACGCTGATTGAACGCGGTGGCGATCACGCGGTTCAGCGTTTGCGCATCGGCCGGGTAGCGCGGCTGCGCAAGTGGTGTCAGATGCACCACGCAGGAGCTGACCTTCGGTGGCGGGGTGAACGCTTCGGGTGGCAGCCGCAGCACGATGCGCGGATCGGCCCGCCACTGTGCCAGCAGCGCCAGACGTCCGTAGGCCTTGCTGCCCGGCTGCGCAACGATCCGCTCGGCGACCTCACGTTGAAACATCAAGGTCAGGCTGTCCCAGAAGGGCGGCCAGCTGTCCGGGGTGAGCCAGCGCACCAGAAGCTCGGTCCCCACGTTGTAGGGCAGGTTGGCGACCACGCGGATGGGGCGGGCCAGATGCCTTGTCGGGTCCAACTCCAGGGCATCGCCCTGCAGGACGGTCAGCCGGCCGGGATAGGCGGCCGCGATCTGCGCAAGCGCCGGCATGCAGCGCGCGTCCTTTTCGACCGCGAGGACATGGCGTGCCCCCTCGGCCAGCAGGCCGCGCGTGAGACCACCGGGGCCAGGCCCGATTTCGAGCACATCGGTGTCATGCAGATCCCCCGCTGCACGGGCAATCCGCGCGGTCAGGTTCAGATCGAGTAGGAAATTCTGTCCAAGGCTCTTGCGCGCGGCGAGGCCATGCGCCGCGATCACGGCGCGCAGCGGCGGCAGGCCGTCGATCGCACTCATCCTGCGGTGCCGCGCGGGTGCGGGTTGTCAGGCAGCATCGCCCGGTCCGTCCCTGTGCCGCGACGCGATGGCGTGGGCCTGCCGCAGTGCCGCCACGAGGCTGGATGGATCGGCGCGCCCCTGTCCCGCGATGTCGAGCGCGGTTCCGTGATCGGGCGAGCAGCGCGTGAAAGGCAGTCCGAGGGTGATGTTCACGCCGCCCCCGAAGTCCAGCGTCTTGAGCGGAATCAGCGCCTGGTCGTGATACATGCACACCGCGACGTCATAGCCCGCCCGGGCGCTGTCATGAAACATCGAGTCGGCAGCATGCGGCCCCGTGATCGTCATGCCCTGCGCGCGCAGCGCGACAATTTCCGGTGCGATGATATCGATCTCCTCCCGCCCCATGGCGCCGCCTTCGCCAGCATGCGGGTTGAGCCCCGACACCGCGAGGCGTGGCGCGTGCAGCCCGAAATCACGTTGCATCGCCCGGTGCGTGATCCAAAGCGTGTCGCGCAGCAATTGCGGATCCAGCAAACCGGGCACCTGCGAGAGCGCCACATGGATCGTGACCGGTACGACCTTCAGGGCGGGGCAGGCAAGCATCATCACAACGCGATCAACCCCACCCAGTGATGCGAGGAATTCGGTGTGGCCCGGAAATGCGAACCCGGCGCCATCTTGCAGCGCCTTCTTGTGGATCGGGTTGGTGACCACCGCGGCCGCGCTGCCTTCCCGTACCAGCCGCACCGCACATTCGATGACCGCGACCACCTCGGCCGCATTGGCCGGCGCGGGATGGCCGGGCGTCGTCCGGGCCGGGAAAGGATGCGGCAGCACCGGCAGGTACTCGGGTGGCACCGCCGCCGCAGCGGCCGGTGTCGCGATCTCGCGGATGGCCGTGCCGGGTGGCAAATGCCCCGGGTCGCCGATGTAAAAGAACGGCAGCTCAGCACCCAGCCGCGCACGCGCCGCCACGGCAATCTCGGGGCCGATCCCCGCCGGTTCGCCGCAGGTCAGCGCGATCGGGGGCAGGCTCATGGGTGGCGGATATAGGCGTCGGCGCGCAGCTGCTCGAGATATCCTTCAGCCAGCGCGTTCAGCCGCTGATCGATGACGCGTTCGGCCACGCGATCCTCGGGGACTTCCTGCATCTCGCGCAGCTGGCGCGAACACAGCATCAGCACGACCAGCGCATCGCCCTCGGTCTGCGCAGTGGAGATTTCGTTCGCGTCGAGCCCGCGCAGCTGTGCGGCGATGTGTTGCGGCACGGCGCTCAGCGACTCCTCGTGCACGGTGAGGCGTTCGCGGGGCAGGCCCTGCGCCTCGGCATATAGGTCGTTGCAGACATCCACCCTTGCACGGATCGCTTCGGCTTCGGCAAGGTTTGCCTCGCTGCGCCCGCCCGGCAGCCGGAACTGCATGTATTCAACGATGACCTCGCTCGGCGGGACGGCATCGGATGTACGCAGCCCGCGCAGCTGGAACAGGGCGAGGGCGTTCTGCACCTCGATCGGCGGCGTGACCTCGCCGGTGGAAAGGTCGCGGATTTCCGTGACGATCCGTTCGGGCAGATCGCTCAGCGGCATCCAGTCGAGTTGCCCGCCATCCTCGGCGGTCGGCGCGGCCGAGAAGCGCCGCGCAGCGTCGGCGAACTCCTCGACGCTGCGCAGCTCGGCGATCTGCGGTGCGAGTTGCATGGACTGATCGGCGAACTGCTCGGCCATCGGCAGGAAGATCTCCGACAACAGGACCTGCAACTGGCGGGGGCGCGACTCGAGCGCCATCGCGCGGCTCACCTCGGCCTCGGTGACATCCATGCGGCGCGCGAACCGGGCACGCACGACTTCCCGCCAGATCAGGCCCGCCTCGACGAAGTCGCGAAACGTCTCGGCTGCAACCCCGGCCTGACCAAGCGCCCGGATGAAGTCGTCCGCGCTCATGTCGGCGCGCCCGGCGAATTCCTCCATACCGTCCATGATGGCGTCTTCGGGCAGGGAGATGCCGAATTCACGCGCCGCGCGCATGCGCAGCCGGTCATCGATCAGCGCGTCGATGGCCTGCTGTTCCAGATCGCCGGTGGCGTTCAGGACTTCGAGCAGCCGCGCGCGCTGTTCCACCTCGTAAGCGGTGATGGCCGAGTCGTTGACGATCACGCGCGTCGCAAACGGGTTCTGCGCCGCTGCGGGCAGGCCGGGCAGGAAAACCGCGATCAGGGCGATTGCAAGGGTCGTCAGGCGCATCATTGGGTCCGCTCGTCGTTTCGTCATGTGCCGCAGCTTCCCGTGCCCGCGGCGGTGCCGCTGCCAATGCCGATCAGATCCACCGAAAGGCCGAAAGCCGTGTTCGTGCCCACACTAGTCGAGGAGGCGAAACGACGCGAGAGGGAAACATCGATGCGGGCGCATTCGCTCTCATAGCCGATGCCCAGCCCCAGCCGCGACGCCCGGCCGCTCGACAGGTCATAGCGCCAGTCGGCCCGGCCGATCCAGCCGCCGGCAAAGCGGTACGCCGCGTCCATGTTCCATTCCGCCGTGGTGTCGGGTCGGTTTTCGGGCAAGCCGGGATCGGCGCTCAGATGGACCAGGCTGGAGGAGAGGTCGAGGCGGTCGCGCTGCCAGCCGAGGCGCAGTTCAGCCTGCGTCAGTCCCAGATCATCGTCAAAGAGCGCGCGGTTGGTCAGTGTCAGCCCGTCCGCGCTGGCGATCTGCACGGCGGCCAGCCAGTCCGAGCGTTGCCCCGAAAGCCCCGACAGCGCCGAGAACCGGTCACCATCTGCGCCACGCGTGCGCAGCACCCGGCCCAGTGTCGTGCGCGCGGTCCAGCCATCGGGGGCGTGCCGCGTCCAGCTGATCCCCAGATTGGCACGGCTGCCTCCCTCGCGCCCGTCGATGCCCGGCGACCGGTCGAGGCGGAACAGATTGCCCTCATCGAAGCTGGCCAGCCGGCTGTCGTCATTGGGCAGCCGTGATCCGTGTCGCGGGGCCGCCACGATCTGTACCACCGGCTCGATGATCTGTGTGGCGCCCGAGGCCTCGACGCGCCGCCATGGCCAGCGCAACTCCAGCGCGGCGGCCGGGGAAAAGCGGGTGGCGCGCGCCGGGGCGGTGCTGTCATTGCGGATCGCGAAGCCGTCGAGTGCCATGTCCGATACAACCGCGGCGCGAATCCCGTGCGGCAGGATCCAGTCACGCCGCCAGTCCATTGCAACGCGCCCGCGTGCGCTGTCGCGCCCTACGATGTCGGCGCCGGAGCTGCGGCGCAGCGTCAGCGCCTCGACCCGTGCGCGGCCGGTTCCGCCGACGACCGGCATGTCGAAGCGTTGCTGCCAGCTGAGCGTGGCCACCCGCCCGGGAAGGCGGTCATTCACATCCCCCTCGCGCAGGGAACGCAGGGCGAGCGCCTCGACCCGCCAATGCCGGTCCTGCCGCGTCTGGGTGAGTGCCGCGCCGCTGGTCAGCCGCGTGGAGGATGTGTGTCCATAATCGTCGAGATAGCGTCGATCGCTCGCCGCCTCGAGCTGCAGAATGAGGCGGGTATCATCGGCAAGGGCGAACTCGGCTCCACCCAGCACGAAGCCGCGCAGGCTGTCGGGACGGATGGAATCGCGCGACAGCCCGGCCTCGATCTCGACCTGCCCGTTCGAGAAGGCCTGCCGGTAGCGCCCCTCCAGCGTCACGGTGCGGCCCTCCGCCAGATAGGGCGTCAGGGTCAGGTCGCGATCCGGGCCCAGATCGATGAAGTATGGCAGCCGCACCCCCGCGCCGAGCCGGTTCGTGACGCGCAGTTCGGGCATCAGAAAGCCGGTGGCGCGTGCCCGCGTCGGGTCCGGCAGGCGCAATCGCGGGGCATAGAACACCGGCACACCCAACAGGCGAAAGCTGGCGCGGTCGAAATGCAGCATGCGCTCCTGCTGATCGTGGATCACCCGCGCCGCGCGGATTTCCCACAGCGGCGTCGGAGATGCCGGGCAGACCCGGCAGGACGAGGCCACGCTTTGCTCCAGCCGGGTATAACGCCCCTGTTCGCGGGTGACGGCCTCGGCGGCGATCTGCAGCCGGCGGTCGAGGACCACCCGCGCTCCGCGCAAGATGCCGTCGCGCAGATCCGCGTCGAGCTCGGCGCTGTCGCCGAGCAATATGAAGCCTGTCCCTTCATCGAGGCGCAACGGCCCGTCCAGCGCGATGGAGTCGGCGCGCCGATCATAGATGATGCGCGTGGCGCGCAGCCGGGTGTCGCCATGCAGGATCTCGACATCGCCCTCGGCGACAAGCGTGGTGTCGTCGCGCAGCGTCACGCTGTCCGCGATCAGGGTGGCCGCGCCGGTCTGCGCCTGCACCGACGTTGCGCCGGCCAGGATCAGGGCGAGCCCCGTCACGATGCTGGCGATGATCCGGCGCATCTATCCGTCCTCGACATGCAACAAGAGGCCCATCGACAGCAGAACAGCCGCCATGGCGGGCCCCCAGGCCGCGACCAGCACGGGTATCTGGCCTGCCTCCCCCAGCACCTGCGCGAAATTGCGCAGGAAATAAAGCCCGAACCCGACAAGCAGTGCGATCAGGACCCGGATGCCGGTGCCGCCGAAACGGCTGGGGCGCATGGTGAAGCCGGCGCCCAGAAGCACCATCCCGGCCATGAAGAGGGGTGTCGCCAGCTCGATATGAAGCCAGACCTGATGCGCGCGCGCGGCAAACCCTGCGCGGTTGAGCCGCTCGATGAAGGCCGGCAGTTCCCAGATCGAGATCGAGGCCGGGCTCCCGAAACTGTCGCGCAGCTGCGCCGGCGTCATCGTCGCCGGCAATTCGAGGACCGTGTGGCGCTGGGCGCGGCGCTCGGGGTTGTCGGCACGCAGGTCCCAGTCCTTGGCCAGGGTCAGCGACCAGACGGCATCGCCCAGTCGCGCGGTCTGTGCCTCTATGCGGCGAACAGGCATGCCGTCCGGGTCGAAGAAAACGAAACCCACCTCGTGAAAGCGCGTGCCGTCGGGGTCGGCGCGCGCGGCACGGATCACCATTTGTCCGTCCTCATGCGGCTGACGCATCCACAGCCCCGCATCTCCGACCGACAGCACCCGCGCGGTGCCGGTGGTCAGCCGGTCCGACAGCGCGTCATATTGCGTCATGGTTGCC
>CAZMBT010000099.1:0-7252 GCA_964564395.1 uncultured Alkalilacustris sp. | reverse complement strand
GACGACCTCCATCACCTGGGTCTGCACCGGGTTGTTGGCCATCTGCACCTCGAGCGCGACCCCGTCGCCGTATCCGGCCTCCTCGAGCAGCGTGCGCGCCCGGTCGGGGTCGCGCTCGGGCACCGGAAAGCGATCGTCGTAGAAGGGCGAGTCGGGCGGGAACGGCTGGTTGCCCGGCGCGAAGGCGCCGTCGAAAACGACCTGGTTGAGCGCCTCGCGGTCGATGGCGAGATGCAGCGCCTGCCGCAGCGCCGCTTCCTGACCGAACGGCGCCTCGGCCCGCTCGCCATTGCCGACATTCATCGTGATGCCCTGATAGCCCAGCGCAACGACATCCTCGACACGCAGATCCGCATCGTTGCTGGCGCTCTGATAATCGGTCGCGGCGAGCCGCTCGATCATGTCGAGATCGCCCGAGCGCAGATTGGCCAGCCGCACGCTGGTGTCGGGGATCGGCAGGAACACCACCGTGTCGAGATGGATATCGTCCGCGTTCCAGTAATCGGCGAACCGCTCGAGCTCGATGCGGTCCTGCTGGACGCGCTCGACAAAGCTGAAGGGCCCCGAACACACCGGGTTGGATCCGAAGTCGGTGCCCATTTCCTCGGCCGCGGCAGGCGAGATCATCATGCCCGAGCGATCGGCAAGCTGCGCGAGCAGCGTCGCATCCGTGTCTGCGACGGTGATCACCACGGTGTGCGAATCCACCGCCTCGGCACCGACGACCGCGGCGATCTCGGAACTGCGCCGGCTTTCCGGCAGGTTCATCGAGCGGTCGATATTGTAGACCACCGCGTCGGCATCGAAGGGTGTTCCGTCATGGAACACCACGTCCTCGCGCAGCTGCATGGTCAGCTCGGTCTCGTCGTCGTTCCAGGACCAGTCGGTCGCCAGTTGCGGGACGAATTCGAGATCGGGCGTGATGTCGATCAGCTTGTCGCACATCGCGGTATAGACGATCCGCCCCACGAAGGTGCGGGACTGATCCGGGTCGAGCGCATCGGCGTCGTCCTGCAGTCCGATGCGCAGCTCCTGCGCGTGACCCGCGCTCGCCATCGCGGCGAGCAACGCGCCAAGGGCCACCGTATATCTGAGTGTCATGTCATACCTCCTGTCGTTTGATTCGTTGTGTGCCCGCGACGGGCCGCCGACATGCGCTCGCTGCCGGCGCGGTAGAGCGCGAAACGCCGCGCGACATGCGGCGCGCGCTCGGGCGGCGGCGGCAGGCCGGGGCCCGCGCCGATGCTCTCGAAGTGATGACAGGCCACATGCCGGCCCGGCCCGGCATCGCGCAGCGCCGGACGCTCGGCGGCGCACAGCTCGGTGGCGTAGGGGCATCGCGTGTGAAACCGACATCCCGGCGGCGGCGCGGAGGGGCTGGGCAGATCCCCCGTCAGCGCGGCGGGCGCCTGTCCGCGGCGTGCCGGGTCGGGCACCGGAATGGCACCCAGCAACGCGCGCGAATAGGGATGCAGCGGCGCTTCGAACAGGGTCTGCGCGGCGGCTGTCTCGACGATCTCGCCCAGATACATGACGCCGACGCGGTCGCTCATGTGGCGCACCACGGCAAGGTCATGCGCAATCACGATCAGGGTGAGCCCGAACTCATCCTTGAGGTCCTCAAGCAGATTGATCACCTGCGCCTGCACCGAGACGTCGAGCGCCGAGACCGGCTCGTCGCCGATCAGCAGCTTCGGCCCTGTCGCGAGGGCGCGCGCGATGCCGATGCGCTGGCGCTGACCGCCCGAGAATTCATGCGGATAGCGGCTGGCATAGTCGGGGCGCAGCCCAACACGCGCGAGCAGCCGCGCCACCTCGGCGCGCCGCTGCGCCGCATCCCCGATGCCATGCGCGCGCATCGGCTCCTCGATGAGCGCGCCCACCGTCATGCGCGGGTTGAGCGAGGAGAACGGATCCTGAAAGACGAATTGCAGATCGCGCCGCAGCCGGCGCATCTCCTCGCGCGGCAGCGCCGCGATGTCACGCCCGTCATAGAAGACCGATCCGTGGGTGGGGTCGAGCAGCCGGATCAGCAGCCGCGCCAGCGTGGACTTGCCGCAGCCCGACTCGCCCACGATCGCGAAGGTCTCGCCGCGCGCGATGCGCAGATCGACCCCGTCCACCGCGCGCACCACGGTGGGCGCGCCGATCAGCGGCCGCCGGGTGACGAAATGCTTGCACAGCCCGACGGTTTCCAGGATCGGGGCGCTCATGCGGCGTCCTCCGCGGCGACATTGTCCTCGAGCGGCACGCGATGGCAGGCGACGCTGTGGCCGGGCGCGGGCGAGCGCAACGCCGGCGCCTCGGCGCAGCGGCGAATGGCGAAGGGGCAGCGATCGGCAAAGCGGCAACCGGCGGGCATGGCCTCGGGCGGCGGCACCATGCCCGGAATCGTGGCCAGCCGCGCGCTGCGCCCGTCCGCTTCGAGCCCGGGCAGCGAGCCCATCAGCCCGATCGTGTAAGGGTGCTGCGGATCGTCGAAGATCGCACCGACCGGGCCCGATTCCACGATGCGTCCGGCATACATCACCGCGACCTTGTCGGCGACCTCCGCCACCACGCCGAGATCATGCGTGATCAGGATCAGCGCCGTCCCGGTGTCGCGCTGCAACGCGCGGATCAGGCCCAGCACCTGCGCCTGGATGGTCACGTCGAGCGCGGTGGTGGGCTCGTCGGCGATCAGCAGCTGCGGATCGTTGGCCAGCGCCATCGCGATCATCGCGCGCTGGCGCATCCCCCCCGAAAGCTGGTGCGGGTAGGCGTCGAGCCGGGTCTCGGGCGCCGGGATCCCGACCTTGCCGAGCATTTCGAGCGCGCGCGCACGCGCCGCCGCGCGTCCGCCGCCGCGATGGCGCGTGACCCCCTCGGCGATCTGGTCGCCGATGGTGAAGGCGGGGTTCAGCGCCGTCATCGGCTCCTGAAAGATCATCGCCATGCGGTCGCCGCGCAGATCCGCAAGCGCCCTTTGCGACAGCCCGAGCAGATCGCGTTCCTCGAACCAGACCGACCCGGACGTGACCTGCACCGGCGGCGGCGGCAGCAGCCCCATCAGCGACAGCCCGGTCAGCGACTTGCCACAGCCCGACTCGCCCACGATGCACAGGGTCTCGCCCCGGCGCACGGCGAACCCGACATCATCGACAAGATTCCCCTGCCCGGCGGCAAGCCGGATCGACAGGCCCTCGACACTGAGCAGCGCATCACGTTCCTGCAAGCGGCGCCTCCATGCCCGTCAGGGGCAGAATGTTGTGCGAGAGGGTGCGGATATGCGCCGCCATCGCCTCGGCGGCGGCGCCGGGGTCATGTGCGGCGATGGCGTCGATGATGGCGTCGTGCTGAACGACATAGGTCGCGCGCGCCGCCTCGTTGCGCGCCCGCACCCGCAGGCTGCGCCAGGCTTCGTCGCGGCGGACCTGATCGAAGATCTCGTATACCCCCAGAAACAGCGCGTTGCCCGCCGACTGGGCGATCTGGCGGTGCAACGCCTCGTCCCACAGCTCGCGCGAATCATCGTCGGCGGCCTCGCGGATGCGGTCGTTGAGCTGGCGCATGTGCCGGATCTCCTGCTGCGTGGCGCGCAGCGCGGCGTACCGCGCCAGCGTCGGCTCCACATGCAGCCGGACCTCGAAAACCTCCACCGGATTGGTCCGATCCACCAGATCGCGGGCGAGGTCGTCATTCACGCTGGGCCGGCTGCCGACGAAGGTGCCCTTGCCCTGCTGGCGCCAGATCAGCCCCTCGGTTTCCAGCACCTCCAGCGCCCGGCGCACCGCGCGGCGGCTGACACCGAGTTCGGCGGCCAAATCACGCTCGGGCGGCAGGCGCCCGTTGCTGTCATGCAACGCGGTCAGCCGCTCGCGCAAGGTGGCGAGGGCACGACTGGAGTTTTCGCGGCCTTCGGAAAGTTCTGCACAGGACACAGGATTCATCACAACCATTTTACTATTGGACCACTTTGGTCTCACAAAGGCAAGCAGAAGTGCCGCCGACACCCGGAAGCCGCAGCGCCGATACCCGCAAAGCCATGAGATTCAGGCAATAAAAATCCCCCGGAGGCCATCATCCGGCATCAAGATTATCACAATGGCCGAGACAGTGGCGAACCATTCCCGCATTGGATACGCCCGGTGAGTCGGAACAGGTTTATGTCACCGGGGTTTGCACCCGATCGGGGCCGATGGCCGCACGCCACCGCCGAAAGCGCCGGCACTCCGCAAGATCCGCCCGCACAGTGGATCGGACAGGGCCATCAGCCATTCCCTCCGACTGCGTGGAGATGATGAACCGGCCCCCGCCCCGACCCCACCGACAGCGCATCGGCATGGGCGATGGCGCCGGTGATGTAGGCCTTGGCACGCTCGGCCGCGTCGACCAGCGCCCGGCCGTGGCCGAGCTGCGTCGCCAGCGCCGATGACAGCGTGCATCCGGTGCCGTGGGTGTTGCGCGTGGCGTGGCGCGGCGCCTCGATCCAGCGCGACCCGTCCTTCGTGAACAGCAGATCGGGGCTGTGCCCATCGGCCAGATGCCCGCCCTTGAGCAGAACTGCGGCGGGGCCGAGCGCCAGCAGCGCCTGCGCCTGCGCCGCCATCGCGTCACGGCTCGGGGCCGCGTCCCGTTCCAGCAGATCGGCGGCTTCCGGCAGGTTCGGCGTGATGACCGACGCCATCGGCATCAGGCGATCGCGCAGGGCTGTCACCGCCTCCGGCGCCAGCAGCCGATCGCCGCCCTTCGCCACCATCACCGGATCGAGGATGATGGGCGCGGCAAGCCCTGCCAGCGACTCGGCGACCGTCTCGACGATGGGCGCGCTGCCGAGCATGCCGATCTTGACCGCGTCGATGCGGATATCTGCGCGAATGGCGGCGATCTGCGCACCGACCATTGCGGGCTCGCTCAGTGCAACGCCGTGCACCCCATGGGTGTTCTGCGCGGTCAGCGCCGTGATCGCGGCCATGCCGTAGCCGCCATTGGCCGCAACGGTCTTGAGATCGGCCTGGATGCCGGCGCCACCCGAAGGGTCCGAGCCCGCGATGGACAGGATATTGGGGATCACGCCTGCCTCCATGCCTCGACAAGGGATCGTGTCGCCGCTTGCGGGTCCGGGGCGCGCGACACCGCCGACACGACGGCCATGCCCGCCGCCCCGGCGCGCTTGAGCGCCGGCACATCGGCTCGCGACAGCCCGCCGATGGCGATCACCGGCACGCCCGCGACGGCGACGATGCCTGCAAGGCCCGAAGCGCCGATAGGCGTTGCCGCATCGGACTTGGTCGCCGTCGCGCGAAACGGCCCCGCCCCGACATAGGCGACGCCCTCGGGAATGGCCGCGCACTGTGCGGCGGTCTCCACCGACAGGCCCAGAAGCGCGTGCGCCGCGATACGCGCGCGCGCCCGGCGGGGATCGCCGTCGCCCTGACCGATATGCAGATCCGCCGTCGTGGCACGGGCCACTTCGACACGGTCATTGACGAAAACGCGCACGCCCAGCGGCGACAGCTCGGCCATGAGTTCCTCGGCCGAGCGTGCGATCTCGCTGTCGGACGCGGTCTTGTCACGGATCTGTACCGCCCAGGCGCCGCCTCGCGCCGCCGCTCGCGCCTGCGCCGCCACCGACAGCGGCGCCACGGGATCGGTGACGACATAGACCGGACCGATCATCGCACCGCCTCGATCCGCGCGGCGTGGTCGAGCAAGTCCGGCGTCAGCTCATGGAGCGCATCGAGGAAGGCGGGCTGGAAGCTTCCGGGCCCCCGCGCCGCGCGTCCGGCCATCTCGCCGGCGGCGCCATAGGCGGCGAGCGCGGCGACCGTTGAATCGAATACCGACCCGCCCGCGCAGAAGGCCGCGATCACCCCGTTGAGCGAACAGCCCATCACCGTGATCCGCGCCATGAGGGGATGCCCGTTGGCCACCCGGGCCGCGCGGCTGCCGTCGGTGACAAAATCGACCGGGCCGGAGACGGCGACCACACCCCCGCTGCGCCGTGCCAGCGCGCGCGCGGCCTCCTCCGCGGCCGCGACGCTGTCGCCCGCATCGACGCCGCGCGCGGCCCCGCCCAATCCGGCAAGCGTCAGGATCTCGGAGGCGTTGCCGCGAATGACGGGCGGCCCAAGCTCGATGAGGCGGGCCGAGAGCGCGCGGCGAAACCGCGTGGCGGCGACGCCGACCGGATCGAAGACCCAGGGCTTGCCGGCTTCGTTCATTACCCCGGCGCAGTCTTCCATGGCCTCGCCCCAGTCGGGATCGGCGGTGCCGATGTTGACCGTGAGCGCCTGCGCGAGGCCGGCGAACTCGGCCGCTTCGTCGCGGGCATGAACCATCGCGGGCGACGCGCCGATCGCCAGCAGCACATTGGCCATGACATTCATGGCGACGAAATTCGTGATGTTGTGGACCAGCGGTCCGGTCTCCCGCACGGTCTGCAGATGGGTGCCGGGACGTTGCATCGCGCCTCCTTTCCGGCGAAGGCGCGTCGCGCGCATCCGCTTCGGGGCGCGCGACGCAACTCCCTCCGCCGGCATGATCCGGATCAGGTTCCAAGGGTGCTTCTCAGCCCGCGCATGGCGGACGCCCCCGTTGCATGCCAAAAGGTGCCTGCGCAGGCCGGCGCCTGTCAATGGCAAAGGCGCGTGATCCGAAGCATGTCGCGTTTGATCGGGATCTCGCCCTGGTGGAAACGAGGGCATGCGCCAGACCGGGACGGGCGGGCGCATTCCGGCCGGACCGGCCCCGTTTGCCCGCCGGTGACGCGGACCCGGCAGATCACGCTGCCGGGCCGCTTCGAGCCCGTCTCAGCGGCTGCCGGCCAGCTCCTCGCGAACGATGCGCGCGCCTTCGGCCATCGCCTTCATCTTGCCGAACGCCACGTCGCGCGGCAGATACTTCAGTCCGCAATCGGGGGCGACGATCACCTTGTCGGCATCCACATGCGGCAGCGCGCGCCGGATGCGCGCGGCGATGGTATCACCGCTTTCGACCTGCGGGTCGGAGAGATCGAGCACGCCCAGTATGATCGACTTGCCGCGCAACTCCTCCAGTACCGACGTGTCGAGGTTGGATTGGGCCGTCTCGATGCTGATCTGGTTGCACGCGCAGTTCCTGAGCTGAGGCAGAAAGGAATACCCCGCCGGCCGCTCATGGATGATCGCGGCATAGCCAAAGCAGATATGCACCGCCGTCGTGCCCTGCACCCCGTCGAGCGCGGTATTCAGCGCCTCCAGCCCGTATTCCTCGGCCGCTTCGGGGCGGGCCT